>NZ_RCSQ01000187.1:0-17919 GCF_004103255.1 Pseudoalteromonas sp. PS5 | reverse complement strand
GCTTTTTTGTTTTGTAGAATAAATAAATAATGGCTAACAGTACGCCTCCAATCGCACCAAATAGATGCGCTTCAATGGCGACTCTCGAATCTATAAGCATAGCAACATCAGCACTTGCGCCAGCATATTGCTCCCATAAAACCTTTGCCCAAACACCAATCAACAACAGGTATCCAGTGGTTAGCTTACGCTTTATATCTTCAAGCGCCCCCCAGACAATTAAACCATGTAGCAAGCCACTCAACCCTGTATATACAACTATGTTTGGTGCAAACAACCAGATCATAAGTCCCGTAAACGCGCCTAAAAGGCCGACGTTGACCCAATACTTTTTGATTGTTGTGTACTCAGCATGTAATAACCATATAAACACAATACCCAATATGTTGAGTAACAAATGATACCAGTTGCTGTGGGTAAATTGCCCTGTTAATAAACGCCAAACCTCGCCATTGGCAATCGCTGTTCGGTCAAAATCTAGGTAATAACCAAGATTGAATAGCATTAATACTGTTGATAAAATCGCCAGAGACAGTGGTGCTATGACATATTCTTTGTTGGTCGGAAGCTCAAACATACAATTTCGCATTATTCTTTTTGCATATTGTGCCTAATTGCTTTTATGATGCCAAATATTAGTAGCTAGCAAAGTGGGTATTATGAAACATACACTTGCATCACTCAGCGTGATAGCCGCATTCAGCTTTTCAACAAACACCTTAGCTGAAGAAAAAACAACCGAAATTAGAGAGCCAGAAGCAGCGACAGGCTTTCAGTCAAAAGAAGCTCGCATTGCTGAAAAGTATATGGTGGTAGCCGCAAATCCATATGCTAGTAAAGCTGGACAACTGATGTTGTCAAAAGGCGGTAGTGCCGTCGATGCCATGATAGCCACGCAACTGGTGTTAACTTTAGTAGAGCCGCAATCCTCGGGGATAGGCGGCGGTGCTTTTATCTTGCACTATGATAAGAAGAGCAAAGAATTAATTACTTTTGATGGTAGAGAAACAGCGCCAAAAGGCGCAAGCCCTGAACTATTCCTTGACGACTCAGGAAACGCTGTTAGATGGATAGAAGCCGTTGTTGGAGGGCGCTCAGTCGGTGTTCCCGGGATCTTACATGCTTTTAAGTCTGCTCATGACAAGTACGGAAAGCTACCCTGGCAAACGCTTTTTAAACCGGCAATTGAGCTTGCCCGCGATGGTTTTATCGTATCACCACGATTAAATATGTTACTTGAGAAGAGGCTAAATCCAGGTTTGACAAAGCTAAGCCCTGCGAAAGAATATTTCTACCCTAATGGTGAAGCGCTAAAAACTGGCACCTTACTCAAGAACCAACCTTTGGCTAATCTATATTTCAAACTGGCAACACAAGGCATTCAAGCTTTTTATGAAGGGCAAAATGCTACTCAGCTAATTGAAGCGGTACAAAAGTCTGAGATTGCACCTGGCACACTAGCGTTAAGTGATTTAGCAAACTACGAAAGCAAGACAAGGTCGGCAATTTGTACCAGCTATAGAGTTTATAAAGTGTGCTCTATGGCACCACCAAGTAGCGGTGGTATTGCTGTATTACAAATGATGAAGTTGCTAGAACCATTCGAATTAGGAAAATACAAAGCCAATGCCCCTGAAGCGCTTCACCTGTTTACTCAAGCTTCAAGGCTAGCGTTTGCGGATCGGGACTTTTATGTAGCAGATCCTGACTTTGTTAAAGTACCTACAAACGAATTACTCAATGAGCAATATTTACAAGGTAGAAGCAAACTTATTAGTGAGATGGATAACCATGATTTTCCAGTAGGCGATCCAACTGCTGGGAAGCTGGCTTATGCTATGAATGATAGCTATGAGTTACCTTCTACAAGCCATGTATCAATAGTCGATGCTGACGGTAACGCAATTTCCATGACTAGCTCGATTGAAATGGCATTTGGCTCAACTGTTATGGTCAATGGCTATTTGCTTAACAATCAACTAACGGACTTTGCACTCTCTCCTAAATCGGGAGATAAATGGGTAGCAAACCGTGTTGAAGCCCATAAACGTCCAAGAAGCTCCATGGCACCGGTCATGGTGTTTAATAAGGATGGCTCACTAAAACTCGTTGTTGGTTCTCCTGGCGGAAGCCGTATCATCAACTACGTTGCACAAACCTTAGTAGGTGTATTAGATTGGGGTTTATCTCCTCAAGCTGCAATTGATTTGCCTAAAATTACCAACCGCAATAAATATACCACCCTTGAAAAAGGCACCGAGCTTGTAGGTCACGTGCAATTTTTTGAAAAAAAGGGACACGAGGTACAGATCCGTGACTTAAACTCAGGGCTGCATGCCATCGAGATTAAAGATGGTCATTTAGTAGGTGGTGCCGATCCAAGAAGAGAAGGCATCGCGCTTGGTGAAAGTAGTGAATAAGCCATAGTTATATAGGTGCTTTTAAGCTATAATTTCGCGTTCCAGAAAACGATTCATCGATGCGCTCTGGAGCGCGTTAATATTGGTCTGATGAGCACTAAATTCATTGTAATTTAATCCTTTTCGACAATAATAAACCCTTAGACTAAAAAATTCGTGTCAAGCTTGTAAATATGACTAAACAAACCGATCCAAATTATCTCTACATTCCATATTCAGGACCTACACTTTTAGAAACGCCACTACTAAATAAAGGCAGTGCTTTTTCTCAACGTGAGCGGGAAAATTTTAACTTAGCAGGTCTTCTTCCTCCTCGCTATGAAACCATTGAAGAACAAGTTGAGCGTTGCTACCAGCAGTACTCAAGCTTCAGCGATAACCTTAATAAGCATATTTATCTGCGCGCCATTCAAGATAACAATGAAACGTTGTACTACCGTCTAGTACGTGATCATTTAGAGGAAATGATGCCAATTATTTACACGCCTACAGTAGGTGACGCGTGTGAAAAATTCTCTGACATCTACCGAAGTTCTCGCGGCTTATTTATCTCTTATGAAGAGCGCCATCAGATTGACGATATTTTACGAAACGCAACGAAAGGTAAAGTAAAAGTCATTGTAGTTACTGACGGTGAACGTATTCTAGGCTTGGGCGACCAAGGTATCGGTGGTATGGGGATCCCGATTGGTAAATTAGCGCTTTACACAGTGTGTGGTGGGATCAGCCCAGCTTATACACTACCGGTAATGTTAGATGTGGGTACAAATAACGAAAAACTACTCAACGACCCGATGTACATGGGTGCAAGACACCCACGTATTAGCCAAGATGAGTATGATGAGTTTCTTGACTTATTTATCAAAGCAGTAAAGCGTCGTTGGCCAAATGTATTGCTACAATTTGAAGATTTTGCTCAGCCTAATGCGATGCCTTTACTAAAACGTTACCGCGATGAAATCTGTAGTTTCAATGATGACATTCAAGGAACAGCAGCAGTAACCGTGGGTTCTCTACTTGCGGCTTGTCGCGTGAAAGGCGCTAAGCTTTCTGAACAAAAAGTTGTCTTCGTTGGTGCCGGTTCGGCAGGGTGTGGAATTGCTGAACAGATTATCAGTCAAATGATCTCTGAAGGGATAACAGATGAGCAAGCGAGAAGCCAAGTATTCATGGTTGACCGTTTTGGGTTATTAACAGAAGGAATGGAAGGGTTAAGAGACTTCCAACAAGCCCTTGTGCAGCAAAAAGCTAATTTAGATGACTGGACGTACAGCGGAGAGTTTGCCTCTTTGCTAGACGTTATGCACTGTGCAAAACCAGACATCTTGATTGGCGTATCGGGTCAAGCAGGTCTGTTTACTGAGCAAGTGATCAGAGCTATGCACAGTGGCTGCGCACAGCCGATTATCTTCCCATTGAGTAATCCGTCAAGGCAAGTCGAAGCGCATCCAAAAGATGTGATTGAGTGGACTGATGGCCAAGCTATCGTTGCGACTGGCAGCCCTTTTGAGCCTGTGGTACACGGTGACGAAACTATTATTATCCCTCAGTGTAACAACAGCTATATCTTCCCAGGTATTGGCCTTGGTGTGTTAGCAGCTAAAGCTACACGCATTACAGACAGCATGCTGATGGTTTCAAGTGAAATGCTCGCTGAGTCATCGCCACGTGCAAACACTGGCAAGGGAAGCCTTTTACCTGCGCTCACTGAAATTGAACCGTTGAGTAAACGTATCGCATTCGCTGTTGCGAAAAAGGCGATGGAAGAGGGCGTCGCACTTGAAATGGATGATGATGCCATTTGGGTAGCATTAGAGAAAAACTATTGGACGCCTGAATACAGAAACTACAAGCGTTGCAGTATTTAAACGCTTTATTTTGGCGCAATGGTTAAAGTTGCGCCATACTTCTATAATCAACGGTGCTAGGAGCACTTAAGCGTTTAAATGCAGTTACTCGGTCAAGGAGCATATGCATCACTGCATGTTGTTTATTGAAAGGGGAATGGCATGCGCTATTTGGTCGCCTTGTTTGCAGCTATTTTCAGTATATTTGTGTACTCCGCTAATTTGAAAATAGAAGTGGTGTCCGATTACGACCCCGACAGGCAAACCGCACCAAACGATTTAGCGACTCAACTCTTAATCAAATTGGAAAGAAGCTTGGGTAATGCAATGACAATGTCATTTATTGCAGCCAGTCGAGCAAGGGAGTGGAGAGAGCTGAGCCAAAACCCCAACGCTTGCCTCTATAATAAAGTAAAAACAGCAGAGCGAGAGCAAGTTGCGGTTTTTACAGACTTACCACTGATGTCATTTCCTGCCAACCGACTTATACTGCGAAATCAAAAAGAGATACCTGACATCGTCTCATTGGCAACTGTTATAGACCGAGGCCTGCGCATAGGGGTTTCCGATGGCCGCTCGTACGGTAACAAAATAGATAACTTAATATCACAACACAAAGACACGTTTTGGTTCGCAGAGGGAAACCAAAGCGCTTATCGCTTAAGAGCGATGCTAAGCCAAGGGAAGTTGGATGGCATAATTGAATACAGTTCAGTGTTTATAGCTGAGCACCCGTCAGCACATTCGCTCAATCAATATAGCTTTCATGCAATTACAGAAGCCAATTTCACTATTTTTGGGTACATAGCATGCGCAAGAAGCGAGGAGGGTAAAGCAGCAATTCGTTTGTTTCAACAGGCTCTCTCCGAGCCGAGAATGCAAGCAAAAATAATTGATGCTCACAAAGGACTTTTCTTTGAATTAGAGGAACCTTATATAATCCAGTCACTGGAAAATGCGTTTAGCGTTCAGCAATGATTAACACAGTTATGGTCTAATAAACTTTACTGACCAAACCATTACGAGACGTGTATATGAAGCGCTTACTTTTATTCCCCTTAATTTTGATCTTTAGTAGCATTACAAAGGCAAGCAGCTTGCCTGATTCACCTCACCTGTATGTGAAGGGAACATCTTTTATACAAGTACAGCCTGACGTTGCTACCGTTCGCGTGGCAATAACTGAAAATCACAAGTCATTGCCAACTGCCAAGGAAAATGTGGACAAAGTCATGGCAAAAGCTATCGAAATAGCAAAAGATTTCAACATTCAGGAAAGTGATATTCACGCAGATCAATTAAACATTTACAGGCAAACGCGTTATAACCGTCAAACCAATGAAGAAGAGTTTGATGGGTTTCGGGTCAGCCGCAGTTTGACAGTAAAACTCAAAGACATAGCGAAATACCCAAAGCTTTTACAAGAGTTTGTAGATAGTGGTATTAATCAGTTTAATAACACTGAATTTAGTGTAGAAAATGAAGGTAAATACCTGCAAAGCCTTAAAAAAGCGGCGATAAAAGACGCCAAAAAAGCAGCCAAAGAATTAGCAGGCGAGTTTGAAGTCGAGTTAGACAAGCTTTACTCTGTGTCGTTCCAACCTATGCAAACACCCATCCAACCATATGTTCGCACAGCAGCTATGGCGATGGAAGCTGATCGAGGGTCGTATAAAGACGCATATAACACAGGCTCAATAACACTAAATGCTGAAGTTTATGCCGTTTATCTACTCAAGTAGAGCTAGCGGCCAATACCGTAAAGTTATAAACTACCCCTCCAATCGGAGGGTTTTTTATGATTACAGGATTATATGCGGCACTGTTGGCGCTTTTATATATTAAATTGAGTTTTAATATCATTTCATTGAGGCACAAACATAAGATCTCACTCGGTGATGGTGATATTGATACATTGCGTAGTGCCATTCGAATTCATGCTAATTTCATTGAGTATACGCCGTTTGTGCTGATTATGATGTTACTGCTCGAACTACAAGATATTAGCGCTTTATTTGTTCACATTTTAGGTGCGGCATTTGTCTTTTCTCGAGTTGCTCATTTTATCGCGCTACAGCGCAATAACTTCTCTATACGCAAAGTGTCAATGGCCACTACCTATGGCGTTATCCTTACCTTATCGCTGTCCAATTTATACCTATATTTTATTTAATTAATATAATGGCCACACAGAAAATACTCGTCACTGGACTACCTAGAACTGGCACCACGAGCTTATGTATTACAGCCCTCAATTTAGGATATAAAACAGCTCACACAGCCTATACAAAACAGGCTATAAAAGACGCTAACTTTTTAGCAGATACGCCAGTGTTCGCAGACTTTGAAAAGCTGTATACCTTGTATCCAAGCTCTAAGATTATCCATTTAACGCGAGAATTTGAGCAATGGCTGCCTTCAATTCGACGGTTAATGTCATCAATGCGTGCAAATTTACTCTCTCAGCAAGGAGGGTTTAACGACACTATCAAACGTTGTTACCTAGATACCTTTCCAAATTTTGAGCAACACTTTGAAGATGATGATTACTGGCTAACATGTTATAACCAGCATACAAGCAAAGTTCGTCATTTTGTTGCTTCAAACCAGATAGAAAACATCGAGGTGATGCTAACTGATGCGGATATAACGACTAAACTAGCACAGTTTATGGATTGTCCTGGACAAAACATCCGGATCCCGCATGTTAACATTAACGGTAAGGTCACAGCATGGAAGTGGTTCCAACACTCAAATAAGATTGACTCCACAAGAAATGGAAAGTCAGATAAAGACGCAACACTATACAATAGCACTATCTAAAAATAGTAATTAAAGGTTTAAAATTAAAAAGAAGTTATGTTTGAACTAAAATATCACACTCCATTTAGCTGGACTGATGCAGTCTTAGCTGATTTCGATACTTTTCTACAAGATCACGCTGCGGCGGAAAAGAAAGCAGCAGGCATGGCAATGGCGATGCTTGGACATTATCCAGATAGAATAAAGTTAGTGAAAGCGATGGCTGATCTTGCCATAGAAGAAATGATACATTTCAAGCAAGTATTAAAAATACTAACAGAACGTGGCACATTGTTAGGTAATGACCAAAAAGATCCCTATATAAAACAGATGCGTGCATTGTTTCGTCAAGGGAGTGATGAATACCTGATTGACAGGCTATTAATAGGTGCCGTGATAGAGGCGAGGGGACATGAACGATTTTCACTGGTTGCTGAAGCACTACCTAAAGGCAAAGAGAAAGAGTTTTACGTAGCCATTGCCAAGTCAGAAGAGAAACATAAAAACTTATTTGTAGAGCTTGGATATGAATATTTCGACAAGCATATTATCGACCAGCGGCTCGAAGAAATTTTAATTGCAGAAGCGGAGATTTGTAAGTCCATCCCTTTTACCGCGGCACTTCACTAAGCTTTATCTTAGGAACTAAAAATAACGACAAGGATAACACTACATGAAAACGGTACATGCTTGGTGTTTTGGCTTTGCGCTGATTAGCACAAATGCCGCTTTAGCAAAGACGTTTGATGTCAATGGCGCGTGGCAACAACTAAACACGGTACTAGCAACACATTATGCCTACCTTGGAGATGCAGAAAATCATCAAGCTGTTGAGCAAGCGTTTAGAAAAAAGTTAAACGATGTCTACAACAAGCAAGATTTTATCGATTTGAGCCAGTCTTATTTACGTCACTTCACCGACCCACACCTCAATTTAGGTCCACTAAATGAAGATGACTATATTGTTTATCCAACTGGCGCAGATATTTTTGCCGTGTTTGAAGAAAATATAGCGGTGGTCTTGGACGTAAAACGAGACAGCGCAGCCGACATTGAAGGCATAAGACCAGGTAATAAAATTTCAACAGTGAATGGCCAATCAATAGTGAGTGCAATTGAAGATATAATGCAGGTCGAGCTTAGCAGGCTAACAGATGCTCAGAAAAATTACGCTTTGAATATCGCGCTTGGTGGGAAGCGCTATCAACCTAGAAGGTTTAAGCTAATAACGAAACAGGGAACATCTGAGATGCTACTTCCTGCAAGTTATGACGCCATTAATGCGCTTTCTAAAGGAGGTACTGTTTTATACAAAAAAATTGAAGAGCTTGGTTACATTCGCTTTAACAATGCCATGGGAAATAGTCATACCGTTGCAGACTTTAAAGCTGCATTGCAAGCACTTGGTCAAGTTCAAGGGTATATTATAGACTTACGCAATACGCCAAGTGGTGGAAATACGGGTGTTGCAGAGCCTATATTAGGTCATTTTTCGACCACAGCTACAGCATATCAAAAGTACCGTATACAAACTCCGACTATTCATTACCAGCGCGCGCAAGTTGAGACAGCAAACACTCAACCAGCGCAGCCAAGTATTCAAATACCATTTATTGCGTTGGCTGGGAGATGGACAGGTAGCATAGGCGAAGGAATGACAATCGGTTTAGACGCGCTTGGTGCAATTGCTGTGGTTGGCACTCCAATGGCTGATTTACTGGGCGGCATAAAACGATTATCACTCGATAAAAGCGATGCTTGGATTGAACTGGGGTTTGAACGTTTATATCACGTAGATGGTCGTTACCGTGAAGATTTCGAACCGACCGTGATAATGCCAGGTGATATGGACGAAAATGGTAATGATGTGACATTAGAGCGTGCGGTATTTCTTTTAAAGCAACACATAGATGGCAAAAGAGAAGTAATGAACTGATTAGGAATCCAGCTGGCAGTATAAAACAACCTATTTAACATAATATAAATTATGGGTTGTTATGTGTGGATTGCATTATGCGTACTATCGCTACTACAATATGTCCAATACTAGACGGTATCGGACATTTCCATAAAGTTTACAACAATAACTGTTGAGCTATGGATAAGCATTTTATAGTATGTGATTGAATTTGTAATTTGAAGTATCGACATATGGAATTTGTAAGACCGCTAGAACCCATTTTGATTATTGATGATGCTGTTGAAATCCGAGATTTTCTTACTCAAATTTTAGAAAATTTAGGCTTTGAAGAAGTCTACGGCTGTGAAAACTTCGATTCAGCAAAACCGCTACTAAAGCATAAACAGCCAAACGTAGTCTTTCTAGATATTGAGCTTCCAGATACTGATGGAACTGAAATTCTAGCTTACATCAATGAAAACTTTCCAACAGCTCATGTCATCATGTGCTCCGGCCATAACAGTATGGAAAATGTTCAAAACACTTGGGAGTTAGGAGCTAAAGGTTTTATTGCAAAACCCTTCAATGCACACAAAGTCGATTCTGTAATGAAACGTTTAGAGCTGGTGACATGAACCAGGTCATCAATGATGTTATAGACTCTCTTTCTGCTGTGATTTTGGAAAAGCCTGAGCAAATTAAACTGGCGATTTGTAGCTTGCTTTGTCGAGGCCATTTACTCATCGAGGATTTACCGGGTATGGGTAAAACAACTTTATCGCATTCACTGGCAGATGTACTTGGGTTAAGTTATCGGCGAGTCCAATTTACGAGCGATCTTCTGCCATCAGACATTACCGGGACTTCTATTTTCAACCGCGAACAACAATCTTTTGAATTCCACCCAGGCCCTGTTTTCACACAGGTTTTACTCGCGGACGAGATAAATAGAGCAAGCCCAAAAACGCAAAGTGCGTTATTGGAGTCAATGGAAGAACATCAAGTGACCATAGATGGTGAGAGTCACAAGCTCCCTAGCCCATTTTTTGTAATTGCAACACAAAATCCACAACACCAATCTGGAACTTACCCATTACCAGAGTCTCAGTTGGATAGGTTTTTTATGAGGATTAGTCTTGGTTACCCATCAGAGGCCGCTGAAGTACAGCTAATTCACCAAGCTGGCATACCTCGCGCCTCAGTCAAGACTCAGCAAGTAATAGATAGTGACGCCCTACTGAAATTTCAGCAAAAAATCCCTCTTATTACTTTAAGTGACGCGGTAGTTAGCTATATTTTGCGTTTGATCACGTATACGAGAAACTCAGGCATGTTTAGCGATCCACTATCGCCACGCGCCAGTATTGCACTGGCTTCAGCAAGCCGTGCATACGCATTTATCAATGGTCGAGACTTTGTCATCCCAGATGATGTACAAGCTGTTTTTACCTCTGTTTGCGCACATCGTTTGGGTGTAACGAGCACAAATGAAGCCCAGCTCAAATTGCAAATATTTGATAACGTACTGGTACATTAAATATGTTCAAACGCTTGCGAGCTCAAGTCAAACAGCACATATATAAAAAGCACCAAAGTTCAGAACTCACGTTTTCACACAGCAATATCTATATCTTGCCATCTAAGGATGGCTTCTTTTTTGTCACTGTTGCACTCATTAACTTCATTTTGGGGATAAATTATCAAAATAACCTGATCCTCGCGACATCATACATAATGGCCGTGATCATGGTCGTGGCCTTGTTTATCGCTTTTTTTAATTTTAACAATGCTAAAATTCAGTATTTGGGCGCTGAGGATAACTTTAGCCCTTATCACCCTACCCTTAATTTAAAGTTGTCATCAAGCTCAGAGATACAGTCGCTAAGGCTCACTAGTGAATACAACCATACACCTTCACATATTCCTATTATTCAAGATGAGATACAAATAGCGCTTCCTATTACCAACTTATCACGGGGTAAATATGAAACAGGCACCATTAAAATAATGAGCTACTTTCCACTTGGGCTGATCCGGACATGGTCTTATATAAGACCAAATGATGTCTTTTATATTTACCCTACACCATTACCTTTAGATGAAAAAGAGCAACAACCAAGTCATATAACAGACAAAAACGAAACTTTATCACAACAGCAGGATAACGCATCTGAGTTTGACCACCTTACCCTTTATCAAAAAGGGATGAACCTTAGCAGGGTCGCTTGGAAGCATTACGCCAAAACCGAGCAGATGTTAGTTAAAACACACAACTCTAATGGCCACTTTTCAAATCAAACCGTCGTTGATTATGACTTATTACTTGGCACAAAAGAGGAACGCTTGGGTAAGCTTTGCACACAAATTTTAGATGCCGATAAACAGCAAGCTCATTATGCACTAAAACTCAAACAACTGCGTATACCACTGGGTAGCGGGAACGCACATAAGCAAAAATGCTTGGAGGCGCTGAGTGAGTTCTAAGTTTCCAGTATGGTACTATAGCACCTCTGTATTTGTTTGGTTGATTAGCCTCATTCTGATTGATGACTTTGGGGTTGGTTTTACGGGTTTAGTAAGCGTGCTGATGCTTTGGCAAACCATTCGCATATTCACAACACCAACAATATTGAGTGTGCGATTCATTAATGTCGTTACTTTACTTGGGGCAGTTACAACTGCAAGCTTAATTGGTCTGAAAAATAGCGTAAATGTTTTCGTCGCGCTCATGTTAATAGCCTCCTTGCTGAAACAGATACATGCCACAAAGGCAAACCAGTTCACGCAAATTTGTATTTTGAATTTTTTTACTTATCCGTGCTTATTTTTATTCACACAAAGCCTGTTTGCTGCTTTGTTAGTGCTTTGCATGCTGGCTGTAAACCTAGCTATTATGCTTAACCTAGAGCAGAACTTAAAATTAAAACCGGCTTTGAAAGTAAGCATCAAAGGTTTGATAATAGTGTTGCCGGTGGCTGCATTTTTAGTGGTTTTTTTACCAAAGTTACCGGCATTTTGGCAGCTACCACAACCCCAGAAGGAAGCTAAAACAGGCCTGTCTGAAAATGTCGATCCGTTTGATATTGTTAGCTTATCGCAATCGGAAGAACTCGTATTCCGAGCTACCTTTGAAAATGAGCAGATTGAAGGGCCTTACTACTGGCGAGCCATCATTCATGATGAATTTGACGGAAAACGCTGGAAAATATCTGAATATCAAAGAACGAATATGAAGCCACCTCCCCTCGATGAAGGCGAGCATGCAACAATCATTGCTCAACCAAGTCACATTCCTTGGTTATACGGTTTATCCTACTCATACTCAAATAACCCAAAGTTAAATAGCAATGTATTTGGCACAGTTTACCTCAAAAGTCTCACATCAAAGCCTATTGAGTACTCAATTATGGTTAGCGACTTTTCACCTGAAAGCACGCTAAAACCTTGGTATTATCAACGTAATGTAAAGATCCCTAAAGGGTTTAACCCTAAAACAACCCAGTTAGCTCAAACTTGGGCAATGAGTTCGTCAAATACAAGCGAGTTTATTGAGAAAATGAGGCTGTATTTTCTCAATAATCAATTTATTTACACTCTGACCCCAACACCTAGTCAGTCTGATAACAGAGTTGATGAATTTTTGTTTAATACACAAAATGGTTTTTGTGGGCACTACGCCTCGGCAGCTGCATTTTTGCTGAGAAGCGCAAACATTCCAGCGCGCTTGGTATCGGGTTATTTAGGAGGTGAGCAAAACAAAAACCAAGGTTATTATAGTGTTTATCAATATGATGCTCACGCTTGGGTCGAGTATTTTACGCCTGGAGTAGGTTGGCAACGGTTAGATCCAACAGCATGGATAGCACCAGAACGCATGACAGGTAGCCTGTCACAGCTAGCGCAATTGTCTAATGAGTTTCAACAAGGATTAGGATACAGCTTAATCGCTTTTTCAAATTGGCATTCAATTAATTGGGTGCGATTAAAACTAGAAGAGCTAGATTATCAGTGGACTAGAGTTGTCATCAACTTTGATAGAGACAAACAAAGCAGGTTGTTCAAAAATTGGTTTGGTAAATACGGCACACTGTGGGCTGGGATTATATCATTACTAATATTTGCGATACTATCTGTCATTCTCTTCTTCTTGGTAAACTATATACGTAGGGCTACTCCCCCTATCGAGTTGGCTTATTACAATGATATAGTGCGTTATTTAAATAGGGACTCACACAGTGGTAGCGTTCGACAGAATATTCAGGAATTAACACTATTGTTTCCGGAGAATGAGAAGGTACTTTGGCAGTTCTATGCGTTATTTGAGAAGTCACAGTATCAACAAAAACCACTATCTAAAACTGAGTTAAAAAAATTAAAGACCTTATACAGGCAAATAAAAAAGAAAGGCTAGAAATAAATGAATGCTGTTATTTTGGGCGTGTTGCTCATGTTGGGGCTAACCCTTGTAAGAATTAATGTCATCGTTGCAATGACTATTAGTGCTATGGCTGCCGGACTTGTTGCTGGTTTAGACATAAAGACAACACTCAATGCGTTCAATGATGGGTTATCTGGTGGTGCAGAGATCGCGCTTAGTTATGCAATGCTTGGCGGCTTCGCTGTCGCTATCTCGAAATCAGGCTTAACACAAATTTTAGCGCAAAGGCTCCTTAACCTTGTTAATGCTAATAGCAATGAAGGTTCAACATACTTGAGTATGTTTATTATGGTTGTTATTTTAGCTTGCTCTGTGGCATCGCAAAATCTGATCCCGGTTCATATCGCATTTATTCCAATCCTGATCCCACCTTTGCTTGTAGTGTTGAATAAATTAAAGCTTGATCGCCGCGCCATTGCTTGTATCTTGACGTTTGGCCTTGCGACTAGCTACATGGTGCTTCCATATGGGTTTGGAGGTATTTATTTATATTCTATTTTACATAAAAACCTCATTGATAATGGTTTAACACTTGCAAAGTTTGATGTGCCCTACGCAATGGTTATTCCTGCGCTTGGTATGTTACTGGGATTGATCATTGCCCTATTCATTAGCTATAGAAAAAAACGCGAATATCAAATAGGTCAACTGCCAAGCGAGCAAGCACCTGTTTTGCCCGAGGGCAAAGAAGCTAAAAAGGTGATGCTAGTTGGCGCTGTTGCTGTAGCTGTATCGCTAATTGCGCAAAATATCAGTGGCTCGATGATCCTAGGCGGACTGGTTGGTGTTATGATTTTCAGCTTATTTGGTATTGTAAAATGGGAGCAAAACTCTGACGTTTTTAGTAAAGGAGTTGCGATGATGGCAATGATAGGTTTTATTATGATTTCGGCACAAGGCTTTGCTTCAGTGATGAAAGCGACAGGTGATGTAGCTAGCCTAGTTTCTAGTTGCGCAAACTTTGTTGGCGACAACAAACCTCTCGCAGCTGCAATGATACTATTAGTTGGCCTGCTGATCACAATGGGCATTGGTAGCTCCTTTTCAACAGTGCCAATTATAGCGACGCTGTTCGTACCTCTATCATTGGAAGTCGGCTTTTCAGCCATGGCAACGGCAGCTTTGGTCGGTACTGCTGGTGCCTTGGGTGATGCAGGCTCCCCAGCCTCCGACTCAACGCTAGGTCCGACATCAGGGTTAAATGCTGATGGGCAGCATGACCATATTTGGGATTCTGTGGTACCTACATTTATTCATTTTAATATACCTCTACTCTGCTTTGGTTGGATAGCTGCAATGGTGCTATAAATTATCAAAATATTGACTGATGAAAGGCACCTTGTATCATGGTGCCTTTCTTAAGCTTTATTATCCAACCGTTGAATTCAAAAATGCGTTTAACATAGTTCGCTAACTCTGAAAATATCGGTCTGATAGACTCTATCACTCAAGGTTTCTACTTGCACGTTAAGATTAAGTTCCACAAAACCGTACCGTATATTGAGTTCAATGAATTAACATTTGTATGATGTGTTCTTTTTATTGTAAGGGACTAACAAGACATATAAAGACTATGCCTTGTTAAAATCATCAAAAGCCATTTAGCATTTTGTCACATACCACTGGGGTTGGTCTGTGGTTATCGTCTACTGCAACAAAGGTAAAGCTCCCCGTTATTGCTAGGTGTTTATCGTCTTTGTGCATTCTCTCGAGATAAATCTCAACATCTACTTTCAAACTTGTATTACCAACATGCACTACTTTTGATACCAGTTCAGCAAACGTGCCGGCTGGTATCGCCTCTTTAAAATCAACACGATCAGAAGAAATAGTTACAAGCGGTTTACGGCAAAAGCGTGTGGCTGCAATAAACGCCACCTCATCCATCCACGCTAGTGCATCCCCACCAAACAAAGTGTTGTGATGATTAGTACGTCCAGGAAACACTGTCTTGGTTACGTGAGTAATAGAGCTTGCGATACGCTGCTCTATAATTATCTTTCTTTGTTCTTCTGTCATTTTTTAACTGCTTTGTTTGCTAATGTTTCTTTCATAAGTAGAGCTGGGTCAAGTCTTTCCCCAAACCAATTAAATCGCCAATCTAAATGAGGGCCGGTTACTCTTCCCGTAGCACCTATCTCAGCAATTTTTTCACCTGTTGTAACTTTGTCGCCTGCTTTTACATCTAACTTACTGAGGTGAATATATGTTGACGTAATACCGTGACCATGGTCGATAATTAATGTGCCACCACTGTAGTATAGATCTGAATTTGCAAAAACAACCACACCGGATACAGGTGCATACACTGGCTCACCTGTTTTGTTCGCTATATCTAAACCAAAGTGAGGCCGTCTCGGCTCGCCATTAAAGTATCTTTGGCTTCCATATATGCCTGATATTCGGCCTTTGGCAGGTCGGTATACTGTTTCTTTAAAATATAATAAATCTGAGTCACCTTGTCTGGCCTTCGACACAGCTTGCGCTTCTTCACGAATACGTTTGAGGACTGACTCAGGCGGTGAAACATATTTTTTAGCCACCCCTGTAATCTTATCTATATCATAATCACGTTTAGTAATAAGCAGAGGCTGAGAGTGTTTTTTGCCGTCTTGAGATTGCCAGCTTAACGTATGGCTTAACTCAGCATCGCGACCAAATCCAAAAACAAAGTAGCCTTCTTTTGAACGCTTTATTGCTCTTTCATTTAACTTTATATTACTGGCCTGTGGCAGTTTACCAATGACCATACCACCTTGGGTTAAATTGCCTTTTAGTTCTAATGCTTCAGTAAAAAGTGCTGTACTTGCAATTACGGCAAACATGAGCGCTTTAAGCATAAGCAATCGCTCCTTTACCCACACCTTCATAGGCTCGCACTTGAACATGATCGTTAGGATGTTGCAATTTTACCTGACCTGCCAAGTATTCGGCAATGCACTCAACGGTGGTATCGCACGGCAAAATATCACAGCGTAATTTACTTATCGCAAGCTCAAAGTAGCCTTGTGATGACGTATAAGCAAACGCGTAATCTCCCTCTTCCGCTACGATATGTTTGAGCTCAGCTGAGGATATCAAATCCTCCTCACTTCCGAGATATATATCTTGCCATTTATCTGCCCATTGCTTTTGCAATCTCGGCATACTGACGTCGTTTAGCTTGATACCAATCAGTGAACGGTGACCATGAATAATACGCTGACAGTTACCATCATGTTTTTTAAGACCGTGACTATAGTGATAATAGAAGCCGCTTGTCGCCTCTGGTCGTAAAGTGATATCGAGATCTTTCACATTATCCGGTAAGTGAGGCAAGATCACTGATTTGAGATAGGCAATTGTATTTACTTCGTTGACTTCTTCACCTTCAATCATACACACAGCTTGCTCTGGCGCACTCATTGCTAAATGACTATCACCAATATGAAGATCAAGCTCAAATCGACCATTTGTGTGTTTGGTATTAGCGCTAAGCGCGCTAGGTATTGCTAATTTGTGATCTAGCTTTTCATCGATAATTTGTTTGATTTGTTTTTTGACTTTCGCAAAATCTAGCACCATAGACTCAGCGTTTAAGTCGCCATGTAATACGATATCCGTGATCCAACTTTCCCCTACCGCACCACGACGAGGGCAAAGGTACGAAAAATCAATCACGGTTAAAGAGTCAACAAAAAGGATCATAAATTACCCAAAATAGCCTACAAAAAATCAATGTTGATTATAATGATTTTCCCACTATAAATCGCCCCTAATCAGAACTGATTTGCATTTAATCTCTTCAATTTTTTGAAATTTAATCAAATAGACATATCCTTAGCGCAAAGTTTACAAATCAGCGTACGCTTTTTAACTGTTCGGAGTTGTTTAGCGTACATCTGTACGCTAAAGTAGCGTCAATTTGCAAGCTAAGAAGAAAAGTTATGGAACCTAAGAACAGCTATACAAAAGAAGAACTTATTTTATGTGGTCGCGGCGAAATGTTTGGTGAAGGCAACTGCCGACTGCCAAGTGACAACATGCTCATGATGGATCGCATTGTCCAAATTAACGATGATGGCGGTGAACACGGCAAAGGCCAAATCATAGCAGAGTTAGATATCAATCCAGATTTATGGTTCTTCGATTGCCATTTTAAAGGTGATCCGGTTATGCCTGGTTGTTTAGGTTTAGATGCAATGTGGCAGCTAGTTGGCTTTTTCCTTGGTTGGTCTGGTGGCCCTGGCCTTGGTCGCGCTCTTGGTGTTGGTGAAGTAAAATTCACAGGACAAATATTACCGACAGCGAAAAAAGTGACTTACCGTATTGAAATGAAGCGTGTAATAAAGCGAAAACTATTTATGGGACTTGCTGATGGCATTGTTGAAGTAGATGGTCGTGTTATTTATGAAGCAAAAGACTTAAAAGTTGGCCTTTTCCAAGACACCAGCGCTTTTTAATACCAATTTTCTTATTTAACCCGAGATCGGTTTAAGCCATCAGTTCATCAATAGAAATTGATGGCTTTTT
>NZ_RCSQ01000186.1:0-7937 GCF_004103255.1 Pseudoalteromonas sp. PS5 | reverse complement strand
TGGTTTCAGGGGCGACTAAGTACCTTGGCGATAGCAGGACGCGGTAGCGGGGTTATCGACAAGATTTTCTCACCTCAAAATAGACCACTTAATTAAGATAATTGGTGTAATAACCACGACATTAGCTAGCGCAGCTAGTTGCAATAGGCTCTAGCGGTGCTGTCCATGTATTTGTGTAGACAGAGAAAGAACGTATTATTTTATTCTAGATGAAAGTATAAACTATACTTTCAAAGGCGTTCACTTGTTAAGCTTTATCTATGCAAACGGCAAAAATCGGTTTTATACCTTCATTTCAGTTTGCTGCCACTGTGCTAGCTTCTGATAAAGTTCATTTACATCTATAGGTTTAGATAAAAAATCATCCATCCCGGCTTGCAAGCATTTGTGCTTATCTTCCTCATAGGCATTTGCAGTGATAGCTATGATATAAGGTTCACCAAACACTTCGGGCTCATTTCTAATTGCTTTTGTGCAGCTAAAACCATCCATATTCGGCATTTGGCAATCCATTAATACTAACGCATAGCTTTTTGCCTTTATGGCAGATAATGCTTCTATCCCATCATTTACCTTGTCTAGCTTACACTGTGTCTTCTCTAGAAGCTTACCTACCACAACTTGGTTAATCATGTTGTCTTCAACGAGTAATATCGAGATCCCATTTAGCCTAGGTACCTCCACGCTTTGCTGCTCAACTTCGACTTTTTCTCCTATCTCTGTAGGAATATTGACGACAAACTCGCTTCCCACCCCAAGTTCACTACGCAACGTAATCTCACCATCCATTGCTTCTATCAACTTTTTGGTTATTGCAAGCCCAAGCCCCGTTCCACCAAATTTACGGGTTGTTGAAAGATCTGCTTGAGTAAACTCCTGAAAAAGCACTTCCTGCTGGGCTTGTGAAATGCCAATACCAGAGTCAGAAATACTTAGATTTAATCGGCTTTGTCGATATTCTACCGCAAGTATTATATGACCTTGATGTGTAAACTTACCCGCGTTATTTAACAGGTTATTGATTATCTGAGTCACTCTCAACTCGTCAAGTAAGAGGTATCGGGGCAGCCTAGGATCTTTTTCATAGCGAAACGCTACACCAAGCTTCACATTGGCGAGCTTAAATACCCCGACTAAACTATCTAGCATTTTGTGCACGTCAATGGCGCGGCGCTCAATTTTTAATGCTCCTGCCTCTATCTTTGAATAATCTAATATATCGTTGAGTATTAACATCAGGTTTTTGGCTGATTGGGCTATTATCGTTAGCTGCTCGCGCGTATTGACTGTTAGCGATTCTTCTCGGAGCAGATTGTCAGCCATACCGATAATGCCGTTTAAAGGGGTTCTAATTTCATGGCTCATGTTAGCCAAAAAGCGGCTTTTAGATTTACTTGCTGCATTAGCATCCTCTAATGCCTTGGTAAGCTCAACCGTTTTTTCAGTAACTTGTTGCTCTAGTTCACGATTGAAGTCGGTTAGCTTGGTATTAAGGCGCTCGTTTTCAATCCGTGCTTGATTTTGTTTGGTAAAGCTTAACGTAAGTTTAAAAGCAAGTTGGTTGAACTGCTGCTGCAACTCTACTATCTCAAGGAAGCTGCTGTCTGACGTTGCTGAGTTTTCGATTAAAGTAGATGGTTCATACGCTCGAATATCTCGGCTTAATGTAACTATTGGACGAACGAGAAGGCGTGTTAGTTGACGAACAAAAACAGAGCTGAGCAAAATAATAACTAACGCAAGTCCTGCAGCATACAACCAAGCTTCAGCCGCGACAAAATTGAGATATTTGCGATCGAGTAGTGTGATCACCGACCACTCGTATTGCGTTGATACAGCTGCTTGCTTGAACAATAGCTGCCCAGTTGAGTCTGAATAGACAGCCGCCTGAGTATCAAATAATGCACTTAAGACATCGCCACTTGGCATATCTAGTGTTTTAAATTCTGTCATTAATGAGCTAAAAACGACGCGCTTATTCTTATCTATAACCACCAAATTGGCATCTTGCGCAAGAATTTTGGGAATAAACCGCTCAAAAGAGCCAAATATCAACGAGCCTTCGACTATTCCGTTAAATACACCCTCTTTGTAGATCGGCGCAGAGATGGCAACAATTGGCGCTTCATCAAACCCTCTCCCTTGAAATATTCCAGATACATAGCCGCTTGGGTTATCAATAGCGTATGTAAAATAGTCTCTGTCACTCACGTTCGCAGTGACGACTTTCATCGTTGCAGCAAAGTGCAGAGGATAAAAGTGGGTAACGTTAGCTTCAGCATCAGTAACAATTGCTGTTCTAAAGTTGCTGTACGTATTAAGTAGTCGTTCAATAACGTACGCTTTATCAATACCAAGAGCCACATCACTGGCAGATATAACCATAGCACGTCGGTAAGCATCTAAATAATCATCTATTTGCGCTGTGATGGACTGAGAAGCTGCCTCTAGCTGTGTGTTAATCTCTTTCTCAATTCGCTGATAGTAATTGTTTGTTAGTACTATCGTTGTTGTTAATACCACTAACACGATAACGAGATTAACCGTAGAGTTTAAAATTTGATTAAGTGGCATGCCTTGCCACTTACTACGAGTAAAGAAAAAGCTCAGCAAATCAACGACAGCAAGACAAATACCGGCGTTAATTAAGTACTTAGCAAGCGCGGTGAAAATGACTAAAAGTGGTAGCTCTAGCGTAAAATAGCCAAAAATAAAAAGTATCGGCAAGCCGAATAAGAACCAAAAAGCCAAACCTCGTACAAAAAATGGCTTTCCAAAACGTGCGCAAACAAACTGTAGCCATAACACTTCCAGCAGAAATACCAGAGATGGCCAACAATGACCCCAGCGATAAAACAGAAAACTTGCACCAACCGCTACGGCAATCACGGCATACCGCCAGCCACACAGTAGCAACACAAACAAGACAAATAACTGACCGAATAAAAACTCTGAGCTGTCCAAAAACCAAATGGGTAGCAAGTTTGCCAAGCCACCCAAAACACCGAGGGCAATTGTTAAAATTAGCGCTTGTTTTTGATTCAAATGTCGCACCAGTTATTTATCTCGTAATATAGGTATAACAATAATACCGAATGAGTGAATTATCTAACCTATACTTCGGATAATCTATTTTAACCACACCATTTAATGGTGAGGGCAATCATGGCTTTCAATCTGAAGTACACTGTCATCTACTTTGAGTAACTTTTTAAGCGCCTCTTCCACTTCTAAACGACATGCTGAGTCATGAGATTCCAAAGTACAATGGTGCTTTAATACAATATGAGCTCCCACAACTAAGGCGCCATCTACCTTACTGATAGTTATATTATGTGCACTCTCAACATGCTCTGTATTTACAATCGTACTCTCAACATCCTTAACCGTAGGTAAAACCTCTGCTGGGGTCGCAAGCCCTTTGATACATGACCAAATCACCTTGATACCTGTGAATAAAACAAACAATGAAATCAGCATACTTGAGAGGATATCAACCACTTCCCAGCCAGTTAAGTGAATTATCACTCCAGCGATAAAAGTTGAAACTGTGGACAACAAGTCAAAGAATGAATGCAGGAACACCGCGTATACATTGATACTATCTTTACGTCCTTTATACAGTACCCAAGCCGAAGCACCATGGAAAAGAAAACCGATAGCAGCGATAATTGACATTAGATAGCTGTTAACTTCCAGCTCGTGACCACCAGCATGGTGAGAGAGCCGTTCTCCGCCTTCAAGCAAAATAATTACCGCAATAGAAAGGTACAAAATACCGTTAATTAAGCCGCCGGTGTATTCAGCTCGCTTGTAGCCATCGTTGTATGTATTTGCAAGATAAACAGCAACACTGGAGGCGATTAAAGCAATAAATAAAGAGCTGTTATGAACGAACAAATGTCCTGCATCAGCGAGTACAGCAAGAGAATTAGCATAATATGCACCAACAACTTGAATAACCATAAACGAGCATGTAATTGCAAGCGCAATCAACAGCCTGCGACGAGAAGCTTGGTGCGTTGTGATATCTGTCATGAAAGGAGTCGAGTACCTGTATAATATTGAGCGTTACATGTGCTGTATGTGTCATTTTAATTGACATTATACTCAAAACCCAACTTTACCTTATATTACTTATATTAAAAGCCCGTTGCTCGAACTAAGTACAAGTAAAGTGTGGTAAAATAGATATGTAACGGTAGTCTAGTTTTTGCTCTAAATAGCAATGATATACAGTCGCAATTGTAACCTCTTAGCCATACAATTGCACCAACAATTGAACGACTCAATGAATAATTAAGACATCTCATTTATTTCTTTAACTCTACATAGCAGCTCAAATAACCTTAGCCCTATCCTACAATCTATTTAACCGAAGTTTGTGTTTGATACCATTTTTTGGGATATATTTTGACGATCCACAAACAATAGAGACACAACAATTAAGAGCGATGGCAACTATTTTAGTACCTGAACTTCCCACACCACTACCGCCAGAGTTTAGCATATTTTCACTTCCTAAAGGGAGAACGGCAACCTTATTGCATCAAGGGGATTATGCTTCTCTAGAAACTCCGTATGAGTATCTATTTGGCCAATGGTTACCAAACAGTCACTTTGAAGCGGCAGACATACCTGTAATTGAAGAATATTTAAATGATGTTCGAGATACTCAGCCCTGCGAGCTGTTAACACGTATTAGCTGTTATTTAAACTAAACGTCGTTTGTTATACCAATTAGAGCCAGTTAACCTTCCAAGTATGTTTTTACAGCAGTTCAGTTGGTATTTATATAAGACAGAGCCTTTGTCGCATGGTTATTCTATGTGAGCCAGGCGATAAAGACTTTGCGTTCCTGCAAAGTCACCTTAACCCACAGCCCTTCGGGTTCACCCAAGTGCGCTTTATTCATTGTTGCTCGACTTTTGCTTAGATTACTAGGCGGCAAGTCGAGCGACGCGAGCAGTTATTATGAACACCCGAAAAAAAGAGGAAGCATACTTCCTCTTTTTACCAGTAAGCTTAGAACTTGTAGTTAAAGCTCAATTTAGCATTTCGCTCGTTACCTGGCATGCCACCGAGGAACATAGCTTTGCTGTAGTAGCGTTCATCCGTTAAGTTTTCTAGGTTTAGTTGAACATTAAAGTGTTCAGCATCAAACTTAACCGCAGCATCCCAACGAGTATAACCATCTATCGTTGCTGTTGGTAAACCAAATGAAACTGAGTTTATGGTTCTCTCACTTTCATAGTTAACACCAACACTATATTCGAAAGCACCGTTAAGTAACCCAACAGGTTGCGTATACTTTATCCAAGTACTCGCAAATTTTTTCGGGATCCCTTTCTTCTGACCAGAACGCGTATCAGAGCGAATTTCAACCGCATCTTGATAAGTCGCGTTAACATTCACACTAATTCGTTCATTTAGCGCTAAATTCAAATCAAGCTCGACACCTTGTGACTCATCTTCATCATCGAAGAAATACCGAGGAACACTGACATTATAATCATCACCCGGTGTATCATTATACTCAGGATTCGCGTACATCAGGTTAGTACGTTTTGTTTCAAACCATACAAGTGAGCCAAGTAAGTCTTCATCAAACGCTGTAAAACGCATACCAATATCAAGTGTTTCAGACTCTGAGTCAGGCCTATTCTTACGGTTTGCATCTGCTTCGTCCTGAAGGCTGCCCAATACGCTGTATGCAGTACGACCTTTCGCCACATTTATAAATGTAGAAAGTTGCGGCATTACCTGATAGTTGAGGCCAACATTGAATGTCATTCCAGCATCATCAGTATCTAACTCTTTACCTTCTTCAGGTGAGCGATCAGTACCTAAATGTTGATACTTCTGCTCAACTGAAGTATAGGCAAGACCCGCTCGAGCAGTTAGCGCAGAAGTAATATAAACCACTTCTTGTGCACTAATCCCGTATGCTGTAAGGGTTTTGTCATAGTTACTACGAAGCGATGGCGCGTAATCCTCAAAAGTACCTGTTGGCCAGTTTGGATTGCGAATATCTAAAATGTAAGGAACAGAGCCTTTGCCATCAGCGTCATAGGCAGACCAGCTTTGTAATCGCATATCACGATTTTCATAGTTGACACTCACTAAGTGCTCACCACTAATCGAGTCCATATCCCATGTTAATTGCAAATCAGCAAAATATTGCCACGTTTTCTCACTTGCAACCTGACGACGATACTCTTGTCGACGAGCGGCATACGGATACAGCTCACCATCAACAACTAAAGGTGCTCTTGGTGCTGCATTGATAATATCGTAGTACTCATCGTTATACTTGGCTCTGCGTTCCCAGTAAACATAGTTATAAGCACCTGTTTGACGTACAAAATCTGAATCATAGCTACGCCATAATACTTGTTGAGTCAGTTTTGAGTTGCGATTTAAATACCAGTCATGGCGTAATTTAACACGTAACTCTTCACCTTCATTTGGACGAGAGAGTGGTGAAATCAGATTGCCATCACCAAGGTCGAACGGCTTTAGGCCATCAGATGCTAAAATAGATGCAGCTAACTGAGCTCGCTGTTCATCAGTGAGTTGCTGACCAAGCCACTTTTCAGCATCGACTATATAATTGCTGTCATTGGGTAACTGATCAGCAGTTACTAGGCCTGGTGCACCATCGATACTATCCCAGTTAATAATACGAACTGGATCACCAATCGAGTCAACCTGCTGTGTATCATCAATAAAGGCTGTAGATAGTAATAAAGAATGATCACTGTTTGGATCAAACCTTAAACTCGCGTACACCTCATCACGACCAGACTCAAGATCTCTATACCCATCACTACGCTCGTGATTGGCAACTACGCGAAATGCTAACTTATCTGTAATTGCATCGGTAAAATCTACACCGATGCCATACGTATTCCACGCACCAACTTTACCGCTGATCTCAAGCGCTCGCTCAAACTGTGGTTTTTTCTCGACTAAGTTAACCACACCTCCAGCAGCACCAATACCATACAAACCAGTTGCAGGGCCTTTCAACACTTCAATGCTTTCGATGTTAGTCAGTGAACGTGTTGGGTTGAAGCTATTACCCAAGTCTGCACCACCGTACATACCATCATAAGTATAGTTTACGCCCAAACCACGAACCGTTAGCGAGTCACCGATACCATAGTTATTACCGGCTTGTGATAAACCACTGACATTGCGTAATGCTTCTTGAAGCGTAGCTGCACTTTGTGAATCCAATAGCTCTTTATCCACAACCACAACAGCTGCGGGAGTTTGCATTAGATCCATGTTTGATTTAGTCGCAGTACCTGACTGTAGAATTATTTTGTTATGTTTGCCATAAACACTAATTCGTTCAATGTCATCAGCAGCAAGTGCTGATGAACTGGCGCCTATAAGTGCCAACTTAACTGCAATACAAGATGCAGATAGCGCTGATGAGCGAGAGATTTGCATATTAGAACTCCAAACTACGCAATTGGGCCTGATACTATGTTGACTTAATACTTAAATAACTTCAGCGCGTGGTTCTGCCACCAATCGAGTTAAACTTTACCTGTTTAGAAAACTAAACAGAGATTTTTCAACTAGTTATCGATAAAATTTCATCACCTAAAAAGAGATTACGTATTAAGCAAATTAGTATTAGAGAAATAGAAAACTATTTCCATTTCATAAATTATTTATTCTGAGGGAGTGGAGTTTATCAAAACAATCGCAATGATAACAACTATCATTTACATTTTATATTTGTAATGTTTTTTGCAACAAATAGAATTGAGTAAACAAATAGATACCCATGTAATTAATCTGTATCTATTTCATAATAGAGATGGATCAAGTAAGTCACTCGTATGGTTTATTTGACCTGAGGTTTGGATAACAAATGTTCTAACTTATTGTTGCTAGAGCACAACTTGGTTTTTCCTTGT
>NZ_RCSQ01000185.1:0-22405 GCF_004103255.1 Pseudoalteromonas sp. PS5 | reverse complement strand
AACCAACTGAACTACCACTCCAGCGCGACTTATTGATACTACGAAGAAATTTGGCGGAGTGGACGGGACTCGAACCCGCGACCCCCGGCGTGACAGGCCGGTATTCTAACCAACTGAACTACCACTCCGCGTCATATTCTTGCAGTGTTTGCTGTAAGGTGTGCTCCCTGACAGCGGCGTGAATAATACGAATGACCCCCTCATGAGTCAACCGTTTTTTGAAAAAAAACCGTGTTTTTTAGTTATCTTTCATCGAAAGGTTCAAAATATCACCTGATTTATCATTTTTTGAACCATTTGCAGTTGTGTTATTTTCATCTTCCCCCAAATCATTCAGATCAATCACTTCTTCTGTTTTCTTAAAAGGGTTCTTTAGTGCGGGTAATTTAATCTTTATTGGTTTTTTCTGAACAAAAACTCGGATCGCAAGCCAACCAATGAGTAAAACCACAAGGTTACCTGCCACAATAATGCTAATTAATAAGCCTGTACTGATTGTTGGTTCTGGCTCAGGCTCAGGCAGTGCTGTTTGCGGTAATTGCGGCGCTTCTAATTCTGGCACCTTTTCTATCGGTCTTTCTATTTCAAAGTTATAGTTTGGTAATGTCGCCATAAACTCACGACCATTGATGTTTTCTCCAAATGCTGAAATCTCAACGCTATATCGTCCCCAATCATAGTTTTTTATTGCAAGCTGGCGATACAGACGTTCTTGTTTGTCTAAAGTGAACATCTGCTCTTCACCGTTAGGGTAAAAAATCTTACCTTGCAAAATGATTGTTTCTGGCTTCACCACCGACTCATCAATAGAGATGGTGAGGCCATGTTCAAACTCATTCTCTCCCGCTAACATCAGTTCAAAATTAAATGGTGGCTCTGCAATTATAATTGGGGGCTTGATGACTCTACGTTTGAGAATGGGAGTTTCTATAAAAAACTCAGGTTGCCACTCGCCTGCCGGAAAGTTAAGTTTAAACTCCCCAGTAAAAATACCGTCTAGTGGTCTTTCGTCGAACTCTCGACCATCATCTTTAAAATCCGTTACGCTTTGTGTACCAGCACCAAAGTTTGCATATTCATCATTATTGGTGCTAGAAAACTCAACATATAATGTAACGACATCCCGAAAATAGCCAACTTCAATTGGCTTGTCGTCATTGGTAACACGCCCTGTTACCTTTAGTACTTCACCACGAAAAAGAAGTGGCGGTAACGCCTCTACCTCAAGCTCAATATCTCCAAGTACCATGATCCGACTGTTTTTTTGAATTTGCCCAATCACTTGCCAAGGGCCCGGAGTGGGGTTTTTTAAGATGATCAGATCATAGCTAACTTCGTCATACCACTGTAAGGCGTCGTTATCCAACGAGCTTGTTGCATAGTATTTGCTACCATCTGGTTTTACCAATACAACAGCAGGCGTACCAGGAGCTCGAAAAAATAGCAGTGTTATTTCTTCAATGTTATGGTCAATTCGAAAACGGTTATCTAGCAGCGGAATTTCATTTGCCTTGCCATCTCGCTGTAGCATGGTAATTTGCGGTGTTTGCGCACTCACCACCATACTGACAAACAAAATAAGCACCAAAAAAAGCCGATGTAAAACCATGCATTAACCTTAATATCACTTTGGTGGAAAAGTTGACTGTATCTCTATCGCTATTGTTGCCACAGACTTTGCCCGCAAGCTTTATTGACCAGCTCCAAGCGTTCTGAATGTGCTAACTCTTCATCGGCAGAGGCGCGTAAAACTTTAAGCGCAGGACGATTACTATCCAATCGAATAATACTTCCAGCTGAATTAGCTTGGTTACCTTTGTTCTGGTTTGCCAAATTCAGCTTTTTTTGTCCTCCTGTCATCGACAGGTAAACATCTGCTAAAATCTCGGAATCCAGCAAAGCGCCGTGTAGCGTACGCTTTGAGTTATCGATATCGTAGCGTCGGCAAAGTGCATCGAGGCTATTTTTCTGGCCTGGGTGAAGATCTCGTGCCATTACGAGAGTATCTAGCACTTGGCAATATTCATGGGTTGCCGGAAAACCTTGGTTTAGTTTAGCAAACTCGTGATCCATAAAGCCGACGTCGAACGGTGCGTTATGAATAACAAGCTCTGCCCCTTTAATATAGTCAAAAAACTCTTGAGCAACTTGATGAAAAAATGGCTTGCCACGTAAAAACTCATTGGTAATACCGTGAACGTCAATGGCTTCTTCTTCAATGTCACGTTGGGGGTTAATATAAACGTGGAAATTATTACCCGTTAGTCTGCGATTAACCAGCTCAACACAACCTATTTCAATGATCCTATGTCCTGCTTTCGGATCAATACCTGTGGTTTCTGTATCCAGTACTATTTGCCGAGTGTGCATATCGTTGCTCGCTTAACTTTGCTATTATTTTACCCTATTCGCACATTTTACATAAAAATAGGCAATTCAGTGCAAAAAACCGTAGAGATTTATACCGATGGCTCATGTTTAGGTAACCCAGGTCCTGGAGGTTATGGTATTTACCTTTCCTATCAAGGGCATGAAAAAGAAATGAGTGAAGGGTATAAACTCACCACCAATAATCGCATGGAGATGCTCGCCGCTATTGTTGCACTTGAAACACTAAAGCGCCCATGTGAAATTACCTTGTATACGGATAGTCAGTATGTGAAGCAAGGCATAGAATCGTGGCTAGAAAACTGGAAAAAACGCAATTGGAAAACCGCGGCGAAGCAACCGGTTAAAAATGTAGATTTATGGCAGCGGTTAGATGCTGCAACTAGCCGCCACACAATCCAGTGGCGCTGGGTAAAAGGTCACGCAGGAAACAAGTACAATGAACGGGTTGATGACTTAGCGCGAGAGGCTGCATCAGGTTCTAATCTACTTGTAGATGAGGGCTACGAGGCCAGTATTTGATACGCCCTCAGGAGCAGTGTTCCCTGTACCTGCTCCATTAATAATTAACTTGAGTCACAAAGCTACTCTTTATCTTGACAAGTTTGTCTAAGCCCAGCCCCTTTGACTGCTGGTGTCCACTTAGGTTTGACGTGCCACTTAGGTTTAATGGGCGTCAGAGGCATTACTCGCTTTCTGGCTACCAGCATATACACACTACCCATCGGCTTTAAGTAATGTCGACAAAATCGCCGCCAAGGGGCAAAACGAGATAATCTCGACCCACGTGCCAACGAAGCATGAATAAAGCGCTCATCAGCAACGATTTCAAAACCAAGTAAATCTAGCCAGTCTTTTACTCGCGATGGCGTAAAAAAGCGTCCTGACCAGGGCAGCTTTTCTTTGCTGAATGGCAACATTTGCGCTACGCCACAAAGACTGAATGGGTTAAAGCCTGAGATAACAATATAGCCACCAGGAATTAATGTCCGATGGGCTTCTCGTAGAATATGATGTGGGTCGGAGTGATACTCTAAACATTGACTCAAAATACACGCATCTACCGAATTCTCATAAAATGGTAGCTCATCAATTTCGGCAAAGACCCCCACATGCTTACCTTGCGGCGCAACACAAACTTGATGTTTAATGGGACTTGCAGAGGTATCCATTTGACCACTCAAACACCCCAGCTTTAGCATGTGATAGCCGAACATTCTCGGTAACCATTCATCCAGTCGTTTTTGGATCCCTACTTTTAAGTAATCACCGTGAGGGAAGTCATGCCACTCATCCGGTTTAGGTCCTTGTAAAAAACTTAACGCTGGTTTCATTTACTAAGCTCGTTATACTGATGTTATTAATCACTTTATAGAGCATTGCGTTATGGTGCAAGTCGATGCAATCAAAGCATTTGATGATAATTATATTTGGGTGATAAAAGACCCTACCAGCTCAAGCTGCTGGGTCGTCGACCCCGGTGACGAAAAACCTGTTTTAGATTACTTAAATCAACAAAACCTTACCCTTGAAGGCATCTTGGTTACTCACCACCATTGGGATCATACTGATGGCATCGCACCACTGCTCACGAGTTTTCCACACCTTCCCGTGTATGGGCCAAAAAACGGCAAGTATCAAGGGATCACGCGTCCACTCGTAGAGCACGATACCATTACCCTAGCTGGTATTACCCTAAAAGTTATCGCCACACCGGGACATACGTTAGATCATATTTGTTATGTTAATAACGAGGTCGCCTTCACTGGAGACACTCTGTTTAACGCAGGATGTGGCCGGTTATTTGAAGGGACGCCTGAGCAAATGTGGCACTCATTTAATAAACTCCTCTCTCTCCCTAACTCATGCCAAGTTTACTGCACACATGAGTACACTCTAGCTAACTTAGCATTTGCCCACGCCGTTGAGCCAAATAACCTCGCACTCACTGAGTATCATCAACAAGCGCAAAAACTGCGCCAAGCTGGTAGAAGCACTATTCCGACTACCATTGGTCAGCAAAAAGCCATAAATCCATTTGCACGCGCGGCTAAAGCTGACATTCTTACATATACACCTAGAGAGTTTATCAGCAATGACAGCACACCCGAAGCTCACTTTGCTGCTTTGAGAAAGTGGAAGGATAACTTTTAACATATTCAACAGTGACTCAATGTAACGTCAATGGCTAGCTATTTGGCGTTACCTTGCTTTATCTCCACTGGAAAACCATTTATTTCTCGCGCTCACTACGAAGTGCTGCTTGCGTCATATTTAGACGGCTATAAAGAAAATAGCAAAGAAGCTTTAAATGCAGATACAAACTCGGTAGTATTGCCGAGTTTTTGTCCGAACCTCCAAACGAAAGAACGCATTTATGAAAAAGCTCGCCCTCGTTGTTGCATCTGCAACAATTTTAAGTGGTTGTGAAATCACCCAAGAAACTCCCTTAGAGACTGCAACAGAGCAAGTTAAGCAGGCTAATTTAGACCATGCGAGCCCTTATGATATCTCTCAGACACTGAGTACCTCATGGCAAGATGAGGACGAAGAAGTTGCCCCTGTATTTGACGATGTATGGGAGCGGATCCGCTATCAGCTCTCTATCGAAGTACCACAAAACCGCCCAGTAGTTGCTGAACGTAACTATTATCAACGCCACCAAGCTTACTTAGACCGTATAGCTAAACGCGCAGAGCCATACCTTTACTACATTGTAGAAGAAGTAGAAAAGCGCAACATGCCAGTAGAAATTGCTTTGCTCCCAATAGTAGAAAGCGCTTTTGACCCTTTTGGATATTCTCATAGAACCGCTTCTGGTATTTGGCAGTTCATGCCCCAAACAGGTGAGCGCTTCAACTTAAAGCAAAACTGGTGGTATGACGGTCGCCGTGATATTGTTGCCTCAACACAAGCAGCACTTGATTACCTCACCTATCTACATAAAACATTAGAAGGTGACTGGCTCAATGCCATTGCAGCCTATAACTCAGGTGAAGGCAGATTGCTAAGAGCCATCAGAAAAAATCGAAAAAAGCACCTTCCTACTGATTTCTGGTCTCTTGATTTACCAAGAGAAACCACCGCATACGTACCAAAGTTACTCGCTTTGTCAGACCTGCTGAAGCGCTCAGATGAATTCAAAGTGACTTGGCAGCCGATTATTAATGCACAAGTTGTAGATACCGTTGAGGTAGGCTCCCAAATCGACTTAGCTCTGGCGGCAGAAATGGCAGACATATCTTTAACCGAACTTTATCGCTTAAACCCAGGCTTTAATCGCTGGGCAACCGATCCTGATGGTCCGCACCAGTTGCTATTACCGATGGAAAAAGTCGATGCCTTTAAAGATAAGCTAGCAAAAACCGAAGTTAAAGATAGATTACGCTGGCAATATTATACGGTGCAAAAAGGCGATAGCCTGTCGGTCGTCGCAACTAAGTTCAATACCAGCATTGGCGCTATCCGCTCACTCAATAATGTAAACGGAAACATGATACGTGTTGGCCAAAAGCTCCTTGTGCCACTGAGTGACGGTGAATTACAAAGCGAACATTTACCACCTGAAGTACGCCTAGCCGCTAATAAAGTGACGAAGCAAAAGCTAAGTCATACTGTGAAACCTGGCGATACCTTGTGGGATATTAGTCGCGAGTACGATGTCACTGTGAAGCAGTTGGCCAGCTGGAATAAGTTAAAAACTAATGCGGTACTACGCTTGGGTCAAAAGCTCACAGTGTTTAAAAGTGAAAAAGCACCTCGCCAAACAGCACTCGTTGATACGCAGCGTACAATTACCTACAAAGTGCGAAAGGGTGACTCGCTTGCCCGTATTGCTACTAAGTTTAATGTAAGCGTCAATGATATTGTAAAATGGAATAATTTAGCTGGGCAAAAGTACCTTCAGCCGGGTCAAAAACTAAAACTAACCGTACAAACTAAACGAGTGTAATACCAATTATCTTAATTAAGTGGTCTATTTTGAGGCGAGAAAATCTTGTCGACAACTAGGCAAAAATTTTGCGATTTAGTTGTTCTAAATAAGAAGTTTTTAACGCTGTTAGCGTCAGATTTACTCCCTCAAATTGAGCAAGTATTAAGTCTAATTGGTATAATACCCGTTTATAAGCAAAGATAGAAATAGAGCCTACGGGCTCTATTTTCTTATAGTTTGTCGGCTAGTGACTGTAGCCAAGGCTTAGCTGGTTCCCATGGCTCAAAATGCTCACAAGCATCGATATCCAAACGTGCTTGCACCCGAGTCGCATTTAATTCCTCGACCAAGGCGTCAATCTGCTTTCCTGCGCCACAATAGGTATCACCGTAACTCCTATCCCCTAACGCAATCACTGCTACTTGCTTACCAGTGAGCATCGGAAACTCACTTTGCATCTGCAAAAACAGAGGTAATAAATTATCCGGAATATCACCTGCGCCGGTTGTCGACGATATAAACAAAATATTCTCGGCTTGTTTTAGATCCGCTAAGGTTGCAGGCTCAACCACATGTGCTTCATGTCCAGCTTGGTTCAAAAGCTCAGCGCTATCGTTTGCCAAGTTTTCAGCATTACCATACATACTACCCACAAAAATAGAAATTTTTGCCATTATATATAATCCTTCTCATTGTCTGACCACCCTAGGCGAGAAAATACAGCGAGCGTATCTTCTCCGAGATCGGCGGTAATTGAAATCTCAACGTTGGTGTAAGGATGAACAAATTCCAGCCGTGTTGCAAATAACATTAAACGACGTAGGCCAAAGTGTTCAACGAAAAAATGATTATGCTTGTTATCACCGTGGTTCACATCACCAATAATGGGATGTGTTAAGTGATTTAGATGACGCCTGATCTGATGTTTACGCCCGGTATGTGGAAAACACTCAACCAAAGAGTAACGAATACTCGGATATTTACCAAAAGCTATTGGCAATGTAGCTTGCGCCAAACAGTTGACCTGTGTTTGGGCTTCTTGCGGTGCTTTATTCTGATCGGCAAATTTGTCCGCTATCTTATCCAACTCTTCTTTTAACGGCTTATCAACAAACTTAGAGTCAGGTGCAAAGCCACGTGTTAAGGCCAAATAACGCTTTTTAATTTTACCTGCAATAAAGACTTCATTCATCGCTCGTGCAGCCTCTGAACTCAGTGCAAACAGCAGTACACCAGATGTAGGTCTATCTAAACGATGAACAGGAAATACATGTTGATCGAGCTGATCACGTAGCATCTGCATTGCAAATTGGGTTTCACGTTTGTCTAAAAAAGAGCGATGAACGAGTAACCCAGATGGTTTATTGATGGCAACATAGTGTTCATCTTGATACAAAATTTCAAGCATTAGCACTCCTTTGCAAATGTACTATCTAAATTTTTCAAGCACTGATGCACAGCATTAAAATATAGGTGGTCACTTAATACCATTTCAGCCATTGGTGCAATGGCCATGTTGGTCGGGAGTGCCTCGCCTTTTGCCACCATATCCCGTATTTTGTTCAAAAATACAAACTGCAACCACTGCTCGAATGCCATGGTATCGCAGCAAAATGGTTCAACAGAGGACAAGGCTTCTGCTGAAATCGGTGAATCTTGCCAAAGACCAGCCGCTTTCAAACACGCTTCTAGTTCGTCTAACTGAATTAATACTTCCGAGTTCATCGGTACTTTCTCATTTTCAATTTTAGACATTATAACTATATGCGTGATCACTCAGCCAGCCAATTCTCGCATCTGCCCTTTTTATGAGACTTATCAGTACCAATAAAAACCGCTATAATTGCCGCTAATTTCAGTATCAGTAACAACAGAGTATTCATGACAGCGCAAATCTCTACTTTAGGTGAACTATTAACTAACGCCGGTACACAGTGGCGTGTATACGACATAGGCCGTCGCATCACAAAAATCGACAAAAAGCAATTTGCGCAAATTGAAAATACTCAAGCCCCTTACCCATACCCTTTAGCTGGCCACGCTATCATGGCGATTCAGTTTTGGGATAATCAAGCAACTGTTGACCCCTATGTTTGGTTCTTAAAGTTTCCACTGGATGAACAAAGTAAGTTGATCATCGCCAGCAGAGATCATTTTGCTTCAATGGTGATCGAAGCCTTGGGCACTCAATTAACCGGAGAGGCCGCACAAGGGAAACTGGACAACAACCCCTATATTTTTACCCCTAACGCGAACAAACTCGCTGCGTTCAATGCACTATTAAAGCGTGATCTTAATCGCCCAGCCTCTCAATATTACGAGCACGCCGAACTCTACTTTTCTGGCAAGCTTGGATTCGATCGTTGGCAAGAGATAGCGCTACAAGGTATTGCAGACTTCGCTCTACGCCTAGACCATGGCCAAAACTCAAGCAACCTGCAACAGGCATGGCCTATTTTGCCTGTAGAAGTTAAGACCCCATTAGCAGCCATGCTTGAACACGTTACTGTCTCAACAACGCAAACCGAAGACTTTTTAGCCGTTTTAGCTCACGCCTGCCAAGAACAAAATAAGGATGCCGTAGTCACTAATTTACGCGCGATGTCGGGCAGTCATGCACTTGGTTTAATCGCACAGGCAGTAGATACGATTTTAGCTTCTGAACTGGCCACCGATGCAGACTGCTTGCTCACTATTGCAGGTCGTACTTGGGAAACACTCACCGATCAAAATAGACTACATAGTTATTTGGAGAAAGCCGCTGAGCACGATCAAATTGATGGTCTTTTCAGCAGTATTTTCGCAGATTTAGTTGCAATCCCAATGTTACGCCCACATGTTTTAGGAATAATTAGGGCAGAGAATCGTAGTGATACTTTGTCACGTGCAATTGGAAGGCTATTTTCTTAAATGACAACACTCTGGCTTTTTATCATCGTATCATCTGTTATCGCGCTATTTTGGTATAGTCGTCAAATCGCAGAAGCCGCAACTAGACACGCCCAGCATCAAGCCGAGAGCTTGCAAGTGCAATTATTAAGTGTAGCTTGTACAAAACGTAGAATTGGTGTGTTGAAAAACGGCAAACTAGGTATAAAGAGCCAGTTTATGTTCGAATTTAGCTCTGACGGTGAGTCAGCCTATCAAGGTAAGCTTTACTTAGAAAATGAAAGGTTGGTACGAAAAGAGTTGCCAGCGTATAGGGTCACCAGCTAATTTTGCATTTACGATTGTTGACGTATCGATAGGGAGTTTTTACAAAAATAAAAAACCAAGGCGCCAGCCTGTTTGCCGCGCCTCAATCCTGACGTTTATCCCAAGAGGTATCCAATTCCTCTGCTTTACCACTAAAAAGCAATCCGCCAATTTTTCATCCCCTGAACGGATATGTACTCCGACTTACCCTTGCCTCATCCTTGTATCGTCCATTCGCACTTCCAGTGCTGTTTCCTTTTAGCCACCTTGGCCTCCACTTCGCGTCCTGCGCTCCTACGCCAGCTTGGCTCCACTTCACACTATCCTTATGTGCTCCATTTACAACATCCTATGTTACTTATCCACTTCGTAGTCATCCTGACCACGCTCCCTCATCCTAAAGCCTTGCTCATCCTTATTTATCTTCCTTGTTCCACTTCGCTTCCCGCGCTCCTTGTCATTCCTTATGACTCCTTATCCCTAATGAAGCTCCGCTTCATACTCTCTTCCTAGAGTTCCATCCTTCCTTGCCTTATGTACTACTTCCTTCTGTTGTCGTCATATTCCTTATCCTTTGACGCTGAGCTCCTGCTCTTGTGTTTCCTTACATTGTTAAGTTTACGGGGTTCTTAATTTTTTGGCAGATAGGCTCAGACAATCTTTTTGCTGTAATTTTAAAGCAAAAAACATAATTTCTTTTATAAATAATAAGATAGACTTTGAAAACACACCAAACTCGGTATGACAAAACGCCTTTACCCACATTACCGTAGGAGATATCTCACACAACAATTTCCGTTGTTGCTATTTCACTGAGACTTAAGACACGACGTAGTTATTTACACTTAGAAGCTTGACGCAAGTTCGTAGTTGTTTCTTGATATCAGAGATGTGTTTACAGCAGCCAAGCCATTGCAAACACATTCAATGAAGGTAGTAAGGGGCAACAATAACTAGAAAGGAAAGGTGCAATCCAAATGCAAAAGTTACTTTTTCTTAAACAGCAGCGTCCCCTCAACACTACTAAATACAAAGTTTTTTACAATGTGGTAGTCATGTGCTGTAAAGAACGCTAAGTGGTCTTGCTGTGTGATAAACACAGCCATACCTGTGGTCTTATCATGCTGCGATAACAAGTCATCTAAGGCTGTTAGTAAGTAATGTCCATACCCCAACCCTTGAACATGTGGGTCAACAGCAATAAAAGATAAGAAGTGATACGGCTCATGAGCTTGCAACTCCTCTCTAATTACTCTTTCCTTTTCAATAAGCTGTTGCGTCTGTAAGTACCCAGCACTCATCATCAGCCTAAGTCGCCAATGCCATTGCCGACTCGCTTCTAACTCATTACTATCGGCGATAACACAGGCCACTGCCATCAGCCTAGCTTGGTTATATAATCCTACTAAAGGTTGGCCGGTGTGACCAAATGCTGATAGTTCCTCTCGTATTAGCGCTCTGAGCTTTTTCTCAAAGCTAGCTTCGTGCTTTGCTTGCAACACATGCTTTAGCAAAGGGTCATCATGATACGCTTGGTACAATACGCTTGCTGCTACATTTATATCTTCTGGGCTTAAGAACTTTACTGCTAAATTATCCATTTTAGTTTGTACTGACATAGCCGAACCTTATTATTGATTATTGACACAGTTGACCAGCTGAAGCCGACTTCAACAGCGTTTACGCTATGATTGATTTGACACAAGTCATGCTTTATTCAGCCATAAGCGGTTATATTGTACTCTCTTGGCTTACTAGTTGATCAATTCGAAGGAGTAACCTTCACTAAGAATTACTTTTTAAAACAGCTAAATAGCGAGTTTTAACCTTGTCGAAATCGCCACAAAAATATTGCTGTGCGCAAAATATTGTCGCGGGGCTATAGACAAGATTGACCGCCTTAAAGGAGGCCACTTAAATTAAGCAAATTGTTATTAGTTGCGATATTCACACCATGACTTTTTACCCATGATGACTTGCTAAAGGGTTGGCAACCACCTTTACTATAGTTAACCAAAACTTGGAATGACAACTTGTACTTTCACAACGGTTATACCAACAGTAGTAAGTTTAATAAGCCAAAGTAAGTAAAACTCAATTAAATGAGGGAGTACGATATGGATACAAGCCGCCACACAATGAGCACATTATTTGCCCAATTAGGGCTAGATAATGATCCAAAATCAATCGATGGTTTTGTTAAGCAGCATCGCCTTCCTGACGAGATGTTACTGAGTCAGGCACCATTTTGGAATGAAGGCCAACGGCATTTTATTGAAGAGTCGTTGCGGGAAGATGCGGACTGGAGTGAAGTGATTGATGAGCTTGACGCTATGTTAAGGTAACCTCTTGTTATTAACTTGGGTGCCTGGCAAATAGCGCCCAGCATCACATGGTGATATGATCTCTTTCTTGTTTCTGGATTCAGGAAGATTTATGCACCCAGTTGTTGCCAACGCCATTAAGAAGTTAGTAGACAGTGGAATCACGCCAACCGTTGCGTTGACCAAGAGTAAACTAACTCAAAGTGTTGCAATGCCCGATATCATTGCGGGTATTGCGGCTTATAAACAAGATCCCACTTGTATAGAAGACTCTCAAGCAATTGACAAGCCCACAGCCCCTGCTTCTCAGAGCCAATTAGACCGCATAGAAGCAAAACTGGATAAGCTTATCGAATTATTGGAGAAGTCATAGTGTTTGTCATTGATCTCATCTTTGATTGCTACGAGGAAACTACCTTAGATGCCGCCGAACAAGCAATCAACCGTGTTGTAAATGCGCTGCGCTTCAATGGTCAAATTATCGGTGATGAGTTCCCAACAGTACTCAAAGAGGGATATTTCATCACTCGAGTCATGTGTCCTGAGGAAGACTCACTACACCCCCTTAATCATAGTCCTTTCGTGAAATTTGCCATTGATGAGCTCCAAAAATCAGGCTTACTTGCACCTAAGGTTAAGGTGATTGGTCAAGACATCCACGCCAATAGTGCCGACGCTTGCCAAACACCGTCTAGCTACATCCTCTATACGACTTATGTTCATACCTGTAGTCCGTTATATTGTGGCGATGATTTCTTACCTGTACCGCTCTATAAAATCCCAGCCATAGCCAATGGCGACTACAAGGCGCTGATAAAATGGAAAGAGGATTGGCAAGCCTGTGATCAGATCCAGATCAATGGTGCTACACGCTGTGAGTTTGCTGCGCTTGAGGAAATATCTAGTACCGACAGTGACCTATACAGAAGAGGAATGGATTTAAGTAAGCGTATTCGCTACCTCACTCAAAAGCCAGTTTACTACTATCTTTATCGAGTAGGTGGAGAAAGCCTTGCGACTGAAAAAGCACGAAAGTGCCCAAGTTGTAATGGTGAGTGGTTATTGGAGTCTCCTTGGTTTGGGCTGTTTGATTTTCGCTGCGAGACGTGTCAATTAGTTTCCAACATCTCTTGGGACTTTCAGTAATACCATATATGGCATAAGGAGCCTAGGCTCCTAGCTCGTTAATTTACTCTGGATAATTCGCAATCAAGCAATCTACAAACTCTGCGATTGAGTCTGCCAGCACATGATGTTGTTTTTTCCCAACAAATTCCAGCCCAACTTGCCCCGTCGACACATCCACTGACACCAATAAGTCATCAGCTTCGGTTAATCCAATAAATACTGTATCTGGCTGCTTGAGTCTGCGTTTCATTAAGATGTGCCCTGTGATATTTTGCTGAAGTCTATCAAAGTCATCCGCATTCCACGCCTGAAGTAACTCAATTTTTTTACCATCTATGAAGGCTGTTATATTACCTGAAAAAAAATCCCCATATAGTGTATTCAAACCGTCAGGAAATTGTGTTTCAAGTGCTTTTGCTAACTCGTCAAAAGTCCCCTTAGGATTGCGCTCGACAGCTTGCCAATTAATCTTATTGAGTTTATTAGGCTCACCTTGCTCGCACGGGCTTGGCCAGGCTTCGTCATATTCTGTACTCGGTAATGCTTTAAATGTGCGGTGATAATAATCCGCATGGGCTTGATGAAGGCATGCCATATTCACAGGCTGAGTCATAAGTAAAGCTCTCTTTATTTTCTGTTCACATTTTTAGGTAATACCGTCAAGGGGGTATTAATCCTCAAGTGAACATTCGCTATAATATGAATATTGTAACGAGATTTGAGTTAACATGACAGACTACAACAATGCACCAGAGCTGCAATCTTCTGTGCTTGGTAAAACCACAGAATATGCCAGTGTTTATACCCCGAGTTTACTTCATCCAATTGCACGAAAGCTTAATCGTGACCAAATTCACGTAGACGAAGCTGAGCTACCATTCAAAGGTGAAGATACGTGGACAGGTTATGAGTTATCTTGGTTAAATACTAAGGGCAAACCACAAGTCGCCGTTGCAACCTTTGTTTTTCCTTGCCAGAGTTCTCATATTATTGAATCAAAGTCATTCAAACTTTACTTAAATAGCTTTAATCAAAGCCGATTTGATTCGATGGAAGTAGTGCGTCAAACACTGACAGAGGATTTATCCGCAGCTTCAAACAGCGAGGTTAACGTCACACTTTTTGGCGCTGGTGAATTTGATTGTATTCCATTCTCATCATTACCTGGTGAGTGTATTGACTCTCTTGATATAGAAGTAGACACCTACACACCAGACCATAATTTACTTAAATTAGCGTCTGATAAAGTAGTGCAAGAGACGCTTCACAGTCACTTGCTCAAATCAAATTGCTTAATCACTTCACAACCTGATTGGGCGAGTATCGTCATTAGTTATCAGGGCAAGCAAATTGATAAGGCCGCGTTACTTAAGTATCTGATTTCGTTTCGTGATCATAACGAGTTTCATGAGCAATGCGTAGAGCGTATTTACTGCGAGCTGTGGCGCACATTTAATCCTGAGAAACTCTCGGTATATGCGCGCTATACTCGCCGTGGCGGATTGGACATCAATCCATACCGCTCAAACGAGCAAAATAAGACACCTTATACCGTGCGAACTAACAGGCAATAATATCAACTCCATTACGCAGTTTGCGATAGGTGCAAACTGCGTAATGGGCACCGATTAAGATAAAAAACAGCAAATAGCGACGCTTTATCCCAAGCCATAAGTGATCTTAATTTGCCGCCTCTTGCATTTCTACAGGGACGAGCACCGAACATACATCAGTATGGTTTGGAGTATCGACAAACCACTCACCAGCTCTATTTTTACGCGCTGATATTAACTCTGCAAATACCTCGGTGTCCGTTCTTAGTCGCTTGAACGTTGGTGCATTTTTTACATCCGCAAGTACTGAGACACCTTCGATCACATTATAAGCTTGTCCCGCCACTGGCTGGCGCTTTAGCTGCTGTACATGTTCCATCCCAGATAGCAACTGACCAAATACGGTGGTATTTTTGTCAAGATAGCGCTGCGGTGTGAGGGTGATATAAAACTCAGTACCGCCACTGTTTACATCATTGCTTCTTGCCATTGCAAAAGCACCAACACAGTGGGTCATCCACGTTTTTGTACCAGATTGATTTTGTGCCACCGCAAATCCATTTCGAAAGCCTGTACGAGGAGCGTAACCATCTACAGCCTGCACAGAGGTAATCGGTAACCCTGTGTCGGTGCTATGGTAAAACTCCGCAGCGATCGTCTTTTTTCCTTTTTGGGGAATTTTTTTATCTGACATGTCTCCCCCCTGTGCAACAAAATTTTCGACAAATCGATACATATTTAAATTGGTATAAAACCCTTCTCGCGCTAATGCCTTGATATTTGCTACATGGTTAGGTGCAAGTTCAGAATTTAGTGAAATGTACACCGGCCCCGTTTGTAATTTAATTTTTAAGATATTTTGAGGGTCTAACTCCTGCCAATCCGACTTTTTTGCTCCCGCAACAACTTCTGATGGTGACTTTGTATATGGCGTTGCCGCCACGATGGATGAAGCAGTAATACATACGGTGAGAATTAAGGCCTTTTTCATTATTATTTTCCTTGTGTGTGCCAGTAATGCGGTATTTCTAGCGGCGCGCTTGGTGGCAAAGTTGGATTACTCAATTCTATAATTGTTTTATTTTCGAGATCTAGTGCTTTGACTCGGCTAGAAAAGTGTTTTAAAAACAGCGCTTCAAACTTACCATCTTGTAGCGCTCGTTTTAGACCTTTTTTAAGCTGTTCATATAACAGCTGATCATCATGGGATACAAAAAAGTAGACGGCAGAAGGGTAATAAAATGCGACATAGTGATCTGCGTGTAAGCGCGGATCACTGAGTGCGCTTTCAATACTGACAAAATCGCTGGGTAAAATATCAAATCTTTTTTTAGCTAACATTTCATAGCCACTTTGCTCTTGCGAAAACGACATGACATGAAGCCCATTTTGCTCAAAAATTTCATGATCCGGCCAATCACTACGAAGACCAAACGTAAAGCTTCGTAAATCACCAATGTAACGTATAGCACTGAGTGCGTGGCGATTATCTCGATGTACTAGCGGGATCCGATAACCTAATAAACCTTTGACTAACGGAATACGAATGGCTCTTGCCGCTTTTTCACGTTGAGAGTTAGTCACCAGCCAACTAACATCTACCCCAGACTTTTTCCCAAGTAACCTGATAGCTCGCGCTTGCGACACCACATTGCGCACCGACACTATTTTGCTCGGCGTTTGTTCATAAGATAAAGCTAAGGTCAATAATTCGACAATATAAGGATCTGCGCCAATACTGATCCGTATCACCCTAGCTTCTTGAGCAACCGCTGGTAACCACAATAAGCTAAATGTCAGTATCAACCACTTCATTGTTGATCCCAATCGAACTTATATAGAAAATCTATGCTGTTATATAACCCACTGGTTGCTTCTACATAAAACTTAGAAAAAACCCGATAGCGCAATGCAATTTCATTAATTGATTCAAACACACCCACTCGATAACTTATTTGTATATTGGGGGTAAGATAGCCTGACACTTCAACTTGTGTATCATCACCACTGCCTTTAGCTGATAAGTTAACGTCGGAAAAGCCGAGTGATTCACCAGCCTTGCTAAAAAAGCTTTCGCTTCGATCAATTCCTTGTGAGAGTAAAAATTGAGTGAGGAGCGCATTATTTGAAGTCTCTGACTTTCCTAGCGGTTGGCCGTTTAGTAAATATGATAATGCTTTAGCTTGATCCATGGTGGGCTCTGAAAACACAACTAAACGCGGTGAAGTAATACTACCGGTTAACTCTACTCCAGCGGTTACATCATTCGCTGTAGTCACTGGATTTCGGATCGCACGAATATTTAAATAGGGCTTATCTAACGCACCATTAAAGCCAATTTGCCCTGTACGGATAAGTAAATCTTGGCCAAACGCTCGGTACTTTCCTTCTCTGAGTTGCAGCTCCCCAGTTGCTAACATCGGCGTTGTTATTTGTTTATCAACTTCGATAGCACCAGTAACAAAGCTATCTAAGCCCAGAGCATTAACCCTAAAGTTATCACCAACTATTAGCTCTAAATCTATTTCATGCTGGACAGGCACTGACATTGGCTTTTTTACCTTAGCATCGACAATAATTTCATCGTCGCTTGGTGAGGTTACGCCCGCAGGCAATGACTCGATATTCACTCGACCAAATGGCACTAAAATCTCTCCAAAGACACGTGCTACTTTGTCTTTATAAGACAGCGTTAAATCAGGATTTGCCGTTAACTCTATTCGCGAACTCGGCTGTAAATATAATTCATCCCCCTGCATACTCACTTTAGCGGATAATTCCGATGACCAATCAGCGTCACCTGTGAGTACTAATTTACCGCCTTTGGTAGCATTAAGCTCGGCCTTGAGCTGTGCAGACGTTGTATTAAAATCGAGATTTATACTGCCTTCGTCGATTTCTATCGGCAAAGAGTCAGATGACATAGATAAATGTTGAGCACTCAGCTTACCATTAACCTCAGGTGCCAATAGTGTGCCTGCAATATCTATATCTCCAGACACCGTGCCCTGAAGATCAAAGCTTTGATCTGTTACTCGATTTAATAAAGTAGACAACTTGGCCAGCACGATAGACTCGACTTTAATCTTTCCGACCAGCGTTGGAGTCTGCTTATTTAGCGGTAGACGCGTCGTACCACTGAATTTACCTAGTGTCTCAGACATCATACGCCAATCGGCATTGAGTTGTTTGTTATCGGTTTTCAGCTGTGCTTTAAACTCAGAAATTGAAACTCTTTGACCATGTGTAGCAAGCTCTACATCAACGATATTTAGCTCACCATTTGCACGTATTATCTGACCACCTTTCCATGCAAGTTTTGCTGTAGCATGGGTTTGCCCATTTAACGCCAATTCATTTGGTAACCAAGCTTGTAATGTAGCCAGCGCTAATTTATCAAGTTTAAACTCTGCTTTTCCTTGTCCACTTTGCTGCTCGGCGGCGAAACACAGCGTGCTATCCGCCATTTTCCAGCACTGTGATGCAACACGCTGAGCAGATCCACTTAGCACAATTACAGCTGGGTTTTGGAGTGTTATCGTTTGACCCGAAGCGGTGATTTCACCTGACGATAATTCTCCATACCAAGCTGACTGCTGGGTCTTACCACTGACTTTTAGACTGGCAACGACGCGCTTATCACGAACATCCAATGCGATATTATGCTGCTTTTGATCTCCTTTCACCGTAAGGTGAATACCTTCAAACACTTCAGTGTCGATATGCAGGCGATCTAAAGCCAATTTCATTTGACCAGACAGCACATTGGCTATATCAACTTTCCCGTTTGCCGCCAAACCGTGTAATGTTTTATCCTGATAACGTAACAAATCAAAATACAGTTCAGTCTGAATGCTCGGCTTTGTATGATCACCCCGAATAAAAACTTCACCGCCACCCACAATATCCGCAGGGAACAGCGCGTTTGCTGTTTGCTCCAGCTGTAGATCAAGATGTAAATCTAGCTGCTGCCCAAGCTCACCACTTAAGATGAGCTTATTTTTGCCATAAGTTAAATGTGCATGACTCAGCTCGCCGAGCAGACTTTGGTCAACAGTAAACTTAACTTCTGCCTGTATTGGCAATCCAGCAAGTTGTCCTTCTGCTGTAAAGCGCTCGATATTAACCTGCCACTGCTCTGCGTGGCTGGAAAAGCCCAGAGCAAACTGGCCATTTAACACATCATCTTCGACCATCTCTACATTCGATGGTAGCAGGCTTAGCAACTTATCTATGGGCAGCTGAGTAAAGTCTCCTTTTGCGCTGGCTTTCAGCCCAGTCTGCCAATTTATCTCTCCAGACACCTCGGCCTGAGCTTTGTTGAGTAAAAGCGCGCCTTTAGCCAAGACAAATGCGTCTATCCCTCCGTGACCATCAAGTGTAGCGCTAATATCACCAATAGACTGCGCATTAACAGCCAACGATGTAGACATTTTATAGTTTGTAATGTCTCCTTGTAGACTAAGGGTGGCACTTTTCAGCGCCACTGGCTTTGCAGGGGTAAGCCACTTTTCAACTTTTCCTTGCAACGTAAACGGCCAATTTTTTTGCGTTAAGTTTGCATGCGCTTGCATCGATGAAAACACCGCACCTTTGGTGTTCAGTGAGAGTGTTAAGTTATGCGGTTGACCTACTAGGCTGGCAGTTATTAGTCCTTGCGGTGCGCTCATCGTGGCATCTAATGTCACCATCCAGTTATCTAAGGCGATGTCTGCCGCTGTTGATAAGAACCATTGCTGATAGTTGAGCTGCGCATGTTGCACTTTCACGGTCTCAGCCAGCTCGACTCCAGAGACTTTTATATTAGTGATTGTCTGTTCATCAATGGAGAGCCTGTTGAGTGTCAATTCACCTAGCATCGCTGTAAACGGTAACGCTACTTTTGGCAATTGCAGTGGCGCTATTTCACGTAATGGTGCTGATGCTTGAGCAGAAGCTGGCGGCTTAGCCACTTTGGTGTTTATCAGCACCGAGTCAATAGATAAAGCACTGACATCAATATGTGAGCCTGCTCCTGATAGCTGCGTATCAAAATTATGTACCTGTACATTAAGCTCAGGTGTCTTAAGTGAGAGCTGCTGAATTTGAGCCTGCTGAATGGCAAATGAAAATGGCAAATCAAGCATGCTGCTTTGGGAAGGTTGCGTATCACTTTTACTGATAGATTTTTGTTCTACTGCTATCGTCTTAGCATCTACAGACAGACACACACTAGCGCAGCTCCACCACGCCAGAGCTATCTTGGCGTCTTTAAGACGAACATCTATGTTTTCATTCTGGTAACGTAAGTTCAGATTTGCACCCGACAACAAACGCTTGTCTATCCCCTTTATCTCAAGGCCTGCAACTGATTTATTCGCGACCCAAACTAATAGCTGTTGCCCGAGTAAAGTAAAGCATAAACAAACTAGCAGTATAAACACACTGATTGAGGCGGTGATAAGTTTGATTTTGAAGCGTCTAAACTGCATTAAATTTCAGGCCCTATGACAATACTAAGACGAGTACTTTTACTTTCTTTGGTAAGCCCCCACGCATGGTCTAGGCGGATTGGGCCTACTGGTGTTAGGTAACGAAAACCAAAACCAGCACCGACTTCCCAAGCATCGGAGAAGTCATTCGTTGCAGTCCCTGCATCAATGAATAACGCCGCTCTCCAACTTGGGTGAAATTGGTAATTGTATTCCAAAGTGCCTGTTGCCAGGTACTTACCGCCTAAGATCCGCCCCTCGTCATCTCGTGGACCGACTGACTCGTAGGCAAAGCCACGGATACTCTGATCGCCGCCTGCCAAGAAACGGTGAGTGAAGGGTATTTTATCGATATCTTTAGTCACGATGGCACCCAGATCGATACGGCCAAAGAACAAATGCCTAGCCTCCACACTTCTTAGCCACTCATTGTTCCAACGCACTTTTAACATGTTCGTCGAGGACAATAAGGAGTCAGCAGCTCCCTCTATGGAAATTAACCTTTTATTACCCCAATACGGCAGCGCGCCACCTTTACTCTCCTTTTTTAAATAGCTGACTCCTGGTATCAACATTTCGGTTTTTTGCGTTTCACTTTTTTGCTCTGTAGATTCATGTTCACGCTTGATAAATGCTGTTCTTATCCAATCATCATCGGTTAGCCACTGCCGCTGTACCTGTACATTCCAGATCCGGCTATCAATACCCTCAGTAACATCATCTTGTAATTGATACCCTCCTAACACCCGCCATAAATCATCGTTTGGGTTTTCCACGGGAATAGTGTAGCTAGCTGTAATATCCTGTTGCTTCTGAGAGATCCTAAGGTTTGATTCAAAAGAGTGACCCGACTTTGTGATCCACGGTTTAACCCATTTAAAACGTGTTTTGGCGCCAACATCATCGCTATATCCTGCGCCTAACTCAAAGCTATTTGCAGGCTTGTCTTCAACGTGAACACTCACTGGAATTTGCCCACTGGCACGCGCTTTTAATAATGGGTATACCTTGATAGCGCTAAAATAGGGGGTTTCATTTAATGCTAGATTAAAATCAGATAGTAAACCTGCCTCAAACGGCTGTCCTTTGGAAAAAGGACTCAAAGAACGGATATAATCAGCAGCTTTGGTGCTTCGTTCAATCGTCAAACCACCAAACTGATAGCGTATTCCTGTGTCCAATAAAAGTCGAACTCCAGCGTATCGATTGCCTTGATGTATGATCAGCTTAGATTCTTGCCATTGATAGTCAAAATACCCTAGCTCCAGCAGTTCACTTTCTAAACGACTTTTCGTTGCTTGGTAATCGCTATGATCCACCTGTTTACCGATACGTACAGGCACATCTTCTATCAAAGCTAACAACTCAGCGTTTGCTTTGCCTTCACCGATGAGATCAATATTCACCGTTTTCCATTTTAATGGCGCCTCGAGCTTTATAGTAACAGCAACGGCTTGGCTATCTTCACTAAACTGTATCTCAAAATGATAGTAACCCAAGGCATTTAACGAGCGGCGTATATCCGCTCGCATAGACTTGAGGACTCGCGGCGTTTTTGTTTTACCTTCATACCCTTTCAAAAAACCCAATACATTATTTTTTACCGTGCTGTTATCTAGGTTAACCACAATACTGGTGATATGTTCTGCTTCTGGACGAGACTCGGTTTCTACCGCAAAAGCAGAGAAGCAACATGTTAACAATATAATTTTCAGACAAAGAAGAAACGGCTTCATTAAAATAATACGACCTAAATATAGCGACTTAATAACATAGGTAGTGTCATTGTGCTTGTGAAATTGGAGACTGTAAAACGACTTTTAGAATAAAGTGTTATTTTGCCGCCCTTAACCTGAACATCGGGTTTATTTTATGATATTGCCGTCGTTGCTATCACACATTTATTTACAATCATGCTTTTTATTTTGTTACAGATGACGGACAATAGCGATAATTGAACCTGCAGAGTAAAATTATGCAATTCCCAAATGATGATAATGGCGAGCTTCTTGCCGAGATTGCCGCTGCTGGCGTTGACTTAACGCAGATGCAGAATATTGACTTTTATATTCTCTTCGAAAAAGCAGATGATGCAAAACGCTTCATCGACACTATTGAAAAAGATGAGCTAGCGCCTAAAACCCAACTACAAAAATGCCCAGATACCGGTGTGTGGGAAGTGGTCACAACAGTAACTATGGTGCCGCTACATGAACTGCTTAGCCAAACAGAGCAGTACCTAGAGAGCATCGCAAATGAGCATGAAGGCTATGGCGACGGTTGGGGGTTGATGGCTGACGAATAGCAGGCTGTTATCCCAATTATCTTAAGTAAATATCTTGTCGATAACTACGATACCGCACCATGCTACCGCCAAGGTACCTACATCGATATAGCCTGAATAATACCAAT
>NZ_RCSQ01000184.1:0-21874 GCF_004103255.1 Pseudoalteromonas sp. PS5 | reverse complement strand
TTTCTATGGCATGTGCCCAGTAGTTAGTTGAGCCACAAGCTTCCATAACAACAATCGAAGGCTCTAAATTAGCAAAGTACTCTTTGATATTTGCACGTTTAAGTTTTCTCTTTTTTAGAACCTTGCCTAAGTGAGATAACCAAACTAGGTGGAAAATGTTCTTGGCGATATCTAAACCTATTGTTACTTTATTCATGTGACTCTCTCTGCTTTGTTTATGCGAAAACTTACCCCAAACTAATATGGCGCATTATGACGCCGATGGGGAGTGGAGAGAGTCCATTCCATTAATTCATCTTAACTTCTTCCCAATTTGAAGGAGTCAAGTCTGACACATTTTAAAAATTCGTTTTGTGCAGATACAAAGTCATTCCAAGCCTCACTACAACTCTCAACAATATCTTCATAACCTTTGAAACAACGATTCGCTAAATGATGTTGACGCAGCCAACTCCATACTTGCTCTACTGGGTTCAGCTCTGGTGAATAAGGAGGGAGTTTGATAATGGAGACATTATCAATATCAGTTACCAGTGATCCCTGATGCCATCCTGCGCCGTCCATTAACACAACAGCATGCCGTCCAGGTGCTGTCTTCTCAGATATTTGTTGCGAGTGCTGTTTCATAACACTCATATTTACCCATGGTGTGATGAGTGCTTCAGTCTGCCCCGTGCTTGGGCAAACAGCGCCAAATAGATAAGCATAATCAAACTGTTGTTGTTTGACTGCTCTAGGCCGAGTTCCCTTTTTTGCCCAAAGGCGTGTCGTGGTGTTTTGCTGACCAAATCTGGCCTCGTCTTGAAACCAGATATCCACGTCATTCAGGTTGATAAATAGCGGGATCGTTTTGATCAATTCCGTTTGCAGTTTTTTTAAAGCCCTGCTGAACTTGTTCGGACTGTTTCGGGTGGCGAGAGCGGCTAGTTATCCAGCTAAAGCCTAATTTTTCCAATAATTTATAAATCGCATTAGGGTAGTAAGAGACGTTAAATTCAGATTCAATGTATTGCTTTATACGATACGCTGTCAGCCTACCACCGTTGTCATTTTGACTGTACTTTTCAATATACTGGCAAAGTTGTTTCTGCTGCGTATCGTTTAGATAACAACGTTTACCGATAGGTTTTTTAGCGTCAAGGCCAGTAAGCCCCTCATTAAGGTAGCGCTTTACCCACTCATTTACCATTCTTCTGCTGACATGCAGCATGGCAGCAATTTGCGTTTTATTGTGGTTATCACGCGACCGCTAAATAACGGATCTTTTTACGCGCGTCTTTTTCTGATTTAGCTAACTTGAAAAGTTCGGCAGAAGTATGAGTATTCAAAGTTTATTTGTCAGTTGGAAAATAAATACAATTAGATCACAAATCATTACGGAATGGTATAATATCTGCCGAGCAGTAAGCGGAGTAAGACTCTATAAACCCCATCGAAAGCGGAGTTTGGGACGAAATGTCTATCTGGTTGCCTATGCAATAACGATACAGCTGCTGTATTGACTGGGCATCTTTTTAATGGTATTCGGCTTACTACCACTATCAAAACGCTGAAGCATATATCCAGCGCTCAACATCTCAAGCTGACCATCTATTTCCACAAGCTTTAATGCAACGTTGCCTAGTTTACTAAACTTGATATCGGCCAGTTTTACCCCAGGCATCAACGAACCCAATATTTTTATAAAGGAATATTAAGAGCGTAAAATACTCAAAATCACACGTCAAATTTGAAACAAATTTAATTATAAGCAAATATTTATACTTGGAAGGAAAAAATGAAACGAATTATCGGAGAAATTTTTAAATAAGGAAATAAAAACCCCTGTAAAAACAGGGGTTTTTATAGTTTATCCACAGTAAATGAAACGAACTATTTATTGATTGCAGGTATCTTTTAGACCTTTACCCGCTTTGAACGAAGGAATGTTCGCAGCTGGGATCTGGATTTCAGCACCAGTTTGTGGGTTACGGCCAGTGCGAGCAGCACGCTCTTTTACAGTGAAAGTACCGAAACCAACTAAAGCAACTGAACCACCTTCTTTCAAAGTGTCCGTTACTGCGCCAGTGAATGATTCTAGAGCGCGAGATGCCGCTGCTTTTGAAATTTCTGCGTCTGCCGCCATCTTTTCAACTAGTTGAGCTTTATTCATTATTAGATTCCTATAACTTTATAATTTGCCTAAGCAAAACCTATGTTTATGCATTTTGCCTTTGTGTGCAACCCCAAAATTGATAATTTAGACTAAATATTTATTATTTTGTGCTGTTTTAGCTCAAAGCGCACAGTTTGAGACCAAAAGCTATCAATTTGCGTGTCCACGCGCAAGGTTTGTACCTAACAAAAACCGATTAATACAAATAATAATATAAAAGCCAACACTCCACATTGCCCCAAATGTCGGCCAAAAAACGTACCAAGGTTGGTGTATTGTCAACACATCAAAGTTCGCAGCGCCTAGATAACTGGGCGGCGCACACACTGCAAAAAGTAAAATTTGCACAGGCATTGGTAAGGTAAGCAATTTAGCGAGTGCTTTATTTAATGTTAACAGCAGCGCTATCCAAAGTACCCACAGCCAAAGAGGGATAATCGCCTCTCCTTGATAGCTCATTAGACTACTTTCAACCGCTATACGCTCAACGAGCACACCTATCACTGAGCCAACAAATGCCAATGTCATGTTCAACCGTCTGTTTGAATGCCCCAACAACATTATCACGCAGCCCGCTGTCATAAACCAAAGTGCCTGAGACTGAAAGAACAAAGCTGAAAACCAAACACTTTGGAATATCAGCGCGTTAGTAATCCAATGCTGCAACACAATCATTTGACTGATATCCGGGTTTTCTAGCAACTAGGTGAACAGCACTGGTCGCTCGACGCTTAAACGCGCCTTCGCAATAGCACAAGTAAAACTCCCACAAACGATAGAAACGTTCATCAAATCGCTTGCTATCCAAAGATGGCCAAGACTTTTCAAAGCGAACTCGCCAATCATACAAAGTTCTTGCGTAGTGAAGCCCTATGTCATGTAGCTCATGTACTACCATGTCTGTTGCGCTTGAGATTTGTTTACTCATCTCGGTGACTGAAGGCAAACATCCGCCCGGGAAAATATATTGTTGGATAAAATCAGATTGCTTTAGATAGTGCTGATAACGTTGACACGCGATGGTGATTGCTTGGATCAACATGGCACCAGACGGCTTTAGGAGTGCATCGCATTTCGCAAAAAAGCCAGAAAGATATTCATGTCCTACGGCTTCAATCATTTCAATTGAAACCAATTTATCGTACTGCCCTTGTAAGTCTCGGTAATCTTTCTTCAATAGAGTAATTTTATCATCAAGTCCTTCCTCTACAATTAACTTCTCCACATAAGCGTGTTGCTCCTCAGAGATTGTTGTGGTCGTTACATGGCACCCGTGGTGTTTAGCAGCATAAATAGCAAAAGCCCCCCACCCAGTGCCTATCTCAACCACTTTGTCAGTGGCTTGTAAGTCTAGTCGCTCACATATTGCAGCGAGTTTATATTGCTGTGCCTGCTCAAGTGTCGCCTCTTTACTGGGGTAAACAGCACTAGAATAAAGCATTTCTTCGCTGAGAAACGACTCGTAAAGGTCATTTCCTAAATCGTAATGAGCTTCAATATTACGTTTTGAACCTTGTTTTGAGTTTTTGTTCCTAAAGTGCTTAAACTTGTGTGCGATACTAGATAAAACCGCAAACTTTCTTTCAAAGGCATCCAACTGCGCTTGGTTAAGCACGAATATTTCTATTAATGCTGTTAAATTAGAGCAGCTCCAATGACCCAAAATATACGCTTCTCCAGCGCCTACGCTTCCTCCGAGCGCAAACAATTTATACATTGCGGCGTCGTGCACCACAACTTCAGCAATAAGCTCTGAGTCCGTTGAGCCAAAGAGATGTCGGTTACCGCCTTCGACAAGCACGACCTTGCCAGACTCCAAGGTATTTAAAGCGCCGAAGACGAGCTTCTTGTATAACTTATCTAGCGTGCTGAGTGATATTGATGAGGTGATTGTTGTGGTGTTTTCCATCTTAAACTCTTCCCGGATGCCCAATGAAGGGTACCTTCTTTAAAAATAACTTTAACGCTTGCCAATAGATACCCTTTGCTATACTCCACGTCATCGCAGGAAAGCGACGTAACAAGCGGTTGATGTTCTTGTTAGTCAGTGCCTGCTTTTTCAACGCCAAAGTCGCATCGAATAGCAATTCGTTACCTTTTCTGTTCTCTATATGGATAACTGTGGTTTGTCCTGGCGGCTTTACTTTCCAGTGATAACGCATATCCAAATTCATAAAAGGTGATACGTGAAAAGCTTTTTCAAAGTTCACATCTTCATGTAAATCAACTGAATAAAAATAGCGCTCGTTCCAAGGCGTGTTACTCACCTCTGCAAGCATATGACTGAAGCCTTGTCCGTTTTCATGCTCAAAGAAGTAAAAATTCACTGGACTAAAATAAATACCAAAGCAGCGCATTTGTGCCATCAGATAAACTTTAGTCGAGTCTGTTACAGGTCGGCCTAGTTGTTTAGACTTTAAATAAGCACGTTGTAGTAAGCTGCCTTCACCATCTTTGATGTAGTCCTGCTGATTAAACTTGAGCAACTTTAAGCCAGAGGAGCCAAACATTGACGAGATCCCGTTCAGGGACTCTGCCTCATGTAAGTCAATCCACATCATATACATCGGGTAAGAAAAAGCATGATGAGCGTGCGCAAAACGCCTATGTCTCACTCTCCCTACCAAGATGGCGCTGTTCAAAATTCAACTCCAAGCTGCCTTGCAACATCTACAGCACTTTTGACACCATCTTCGTGAAAACCGTTAAACCAATAAGCGCCACAAAAATAGCTATGATGTTTGCCATCGATCTCAGGCTTTCTTTTTTGTGCATCAATGCTGGTCGTGTTGAAGACCGGGTGATGATATACAAATCGTTGGATCACTTTGCTTTCATCAATGCCACTATCATGGTTTAGTGTGACACAATATTGATGTTTTGCGTCTAGCCCTTGAAGTATGTTCATTTGGTAGGTCACGACTGCCGCCTTGTCGGTCGCCTCGTTTAGCAAATAGTTCCAACTCGCCCATGCCGCTTTACGTTTAGGCAGCAAGCTTGTGTCGGTGTGAAGCACAACTGAATTTGCCGTATATGGAATAGCGCCAAGAATTTGTGTTTCTTGTTCCGACGGCGAGGCCAACAATTCAAGCGCCTGATCGCTGTGGCACGCAAACACCACCTTATCAAACTGTTCTTGGTGACCATCCTCAAATACCAAAGTCACGCCATCATCGTCGCGTTGTACGCTTGTGAGTTTGGCATTCAGAACAATATTCTCACGGAACTGTTCCACTAATGGCGCGATGTATTCTCTGGAGCCACCAGGGATCACATACCACTGTGGGCGGTTAGCAATATCCAAGAGACCATGATTGAAGAAAAAGCGCACAAAGAACTTAGCCTCGAAGTCGAGCATCTCTTTGATACTTGTAGACCAGATTGCCGCCCCCATCGGTAGGATGTAATGCAGTTTAAAAAATTCATTAAAATTATGATGGCTTAAGAGCTTACCTAATGTTTCGACGCCATTATAGTCATCACGCTGGTGTAACTCTTTACATACTGTATTGAACCGAACAATATCTTTTAGTAGCTGCCAAAACTTGGGTCTAAACAAGTTGCGTTTTTGGGCAAATAGAGTCCATAGTGAGTGCCCGTTATACTCAAACTCTGTTTGGCTGTTGTGAACGCTGAAGCTCATTTCCGTTGGTTTTCGCATCACGCCTATTTCTGAGAGCAGTTTTTCAAACTTAGGGTATGTTCTGTCATTAAATACGATAAAACCGGTATCTATTGCGATTTTTTCGCCATTGTTTTCTACATCAATAGTTGCCGTGTGACCACCAATATAATTATTTTTTTCAAACACTTTGATATCGTGTTTACGGTTCAGTAAATACGCAGCAGTCATACCTGAAATGCCACTACCAATGATTGCAATTTTAGCCACGGGCTATCCTTTTCGCGAGAGGCAACCATAAAGAAAATGGTAAAAGCCTAAGAAGTTTCAAAAATATGGTAAATCGTCTGGGAAAGTGTATTTCCCTTTTGCGCTTAGAGATCCCCGCGCTTATGTATCCTACTGCGTCTTCAACGCTGACTATACATGGCATCGGGAAATCATTTTTGTCTGTTAGCGGTGTTTCAACAAAACCTGGATGTACAACTGTGACGTCCACACCTTTTAAAGTAACAGAAAGCGTTCTAGCTAGATAGCTGAGTGCCGACTTTGACGCGCCATATGCTTCAGCACGAGGCAATGGCAAAAAAGAGCTGCTAGAGCTGATGATACATAGCTGACCGCCTCGTTTGATTTTGGGTAGAATAATGTCTAAGCAATGTCCTATTGAAATCACATTAATGGTCATGATCCGTTCAAAAAGGTGGCCGTCAAAGTCATTCGGATTGTCAATATATTCACAACCGCCAGCATTTAGAATAACCAAATCTAGCTCATCAAGGTCGGCAAACTGACGCTCTATTTCTTCACGCTTCGTTAAATCAAACGCTTTCGTTTTTACGCCACTCTCTTGTGCTAGCGAACTAAGAATCTCAGTATTTCGCCCACATGCCGTAACGGTATCGCCCTGGTTAGCATAATATCTGGCCAACCCCTTACCTATGCCTGATGTTGCACCCGTGATTAGTACATGTTTCATCCAGTCACCCTCTTATCAAGCATACGAATTATGTTGCCAAGTACAGGAACCTGACGGTATAACATTTGTGCGCTATCGAAATAATCTCGGTGGTAAGCAACTTTATCACCTTTAAAGCTCAATCTACTGTGCCCATCAACATCAATGGTCTTTCCACCATTAAGCTTTGGATGACGATAAGACATTATCCAGTAAATAAAGCTAACATCATCAGACTGGTAATCGCTTGTCACCGTAAAATTGATGTCAGCAACATTTTCATATAAAGCTTGAAAGTACAGTGTTAACTGTTCAAGTCCTTGGATGTGATGGAGCGGATCTGTGAAATTAATATCGTCTGTATAAATCTCTGCTAGCTTGTCTAGACAATGCTTGTCGATTTCGTTATACACTGACACAAATCGCTGGGTTTTGTGATCCATACCTTTTATACCTTAAATGCCTCAAGCGCTCTTGCTCTGGCTTCTTTGTGATCCACAATTGGTGCACAATACTGACCGCCAAAAGCCGACAAATAGTCGTGCGGAAAGTGGATGTGCTTAGCTGGAACGTTTTTCAATTCAGGCACATAGGTACGAATGAAAGTACCATCAGGATCAAACTTTTCACTTTGCGTAATAGGATTAAATATTCGAAAATACGGTTGAGCATCGCATCCTGTACTTGCAGCCCATTGCCAACCACCATTATTACTCGCTAAGTCCCCATCAATAAGTTTAGACATAAAGTAGGCTTCACCTTGACGCCAATCGATCAATAGGTGTTTTGTTAAAAAGCTAGCCACTATCATGCGTAACCGATTGTGCATCCATCCAGTTTTGTTTAGTTGACGCATAGCCGCATCTACAATGGGATAACCTGTTTGACCTTCACACCACAATTGAAACACCTCGGGAACTGACTGCCATGCAACAGCATCGTATTTTTCGTTAAAGTTAGAGCCTTTGCATAACTTAGGAAATGCAACGATTAGGTGTCGATAAAACTCACGCCAAATTATTTCATTTATCCAACAAAACTCCGGTTGGCTAGGCCTCTCTAGTACTTCAGGGTTATCGAGTTGGATCTGGGTTAGTAATTGCTTAGGTGAAATAATGCCAAGTGCAAGATATGGACTTAAACCTGAAGTTCCCTTGATTGCAGGGAAATCTCTATCGCCCTGATAGTCTGTCAACTTATCTTTAATAAAACGATTAACAACTGCCACGATAGATTCATCATCAACCGGCCACTTCTGTGATTCCATGGTCATTGCAAAAAAAGATGGTGTAGTAAATTCACCGGCGCTGCGCTTTTCAAGTGGCCAATGTTGAAAGTTAAAGCGCTGATCTGAAAATAACTTGAGCCACGCTTTCTTGAATGGCGTAAATACTTTGAACATTTCACCAGAGCCCGTCAGCACGGTACCCGGGGGGGCAATTACATCTCCATCAAAACATGTCAGTGAAACCCGCTTAGAGCACTCATTGTCGCGTGCAATTTCATTTACTTCATATTCTTTGTTTGCAAACAGACGACTGATGTTATTTTCTTCACAAAATGCGCTGAGCCGCTCTGGCAGCTCAGTGAACATGCCCGCCTCAATAATATGTAGCTGGACACCAAACTCGCTCAATAACACGCCAAGCTCAACCAGCCTCCGCTCCAATAAGTCTATCTGGATAGACGCGGTATTGTGTTGTTGCCACTGTGGCTTACAATAAAAAAAAAAGCGCATCTCGTGCGCCTTCATTTATGGCTTCTATCAAAGCCTCATTGCCGTATACCCTAAGGTCACGGCGAAACCAAAAAGCAGTTTTCATGGTTAAATTCCGAATCTTAAGCGCAACTCGTTGGGGTATGGGTCAAAGTAGACTTGACTCTGCAAGTAGGCTTTGGGATGTACTGTTAAATGATGCTTTAACAATGTAAGGGGAACATAAAGCGGCACTATACCCTTACGATACTCTTCAATTGCCGTACACATTTCTTGCTTCTCAACGCTCGACAGCTCATTTTTGAAATACCCTTGTAGGTGAGTCAACGTGTTAGCTTGATTTTTTCTGTTTGCAGGCTTTTTGAGCGCGGTCATCAAACCGCTTATATATTGCAACTTGAGCGTTTCAATATCTAATTGCTTGCCATCGCCCAACAGCCTTCCCAAATTTTTGTATGCCTGATAATTGTGACTCATCAAAAGGTACTTATGCTTGGCGTGAAACGTAGTGATTTCATGTAAGCCAACGTGTTCCTGACTGACTAATTCTTGCCAGCTTTTATAAACAAACACACGCATAACGAAATTTTCTCTGAGGTACATATCGTTGAGACGGCCATTTTCCTCACAAGGTAGTAATGGATTGTGTTTCATAATTTGCTCGGCGAACACACCGATACCCTCAGAGGTATTGCCCGTACCCGCTTCGTTATATACCTTCACACGCTCCATGCCACAGCTTGGGCTTTTGGCGCAAAATACAAACCCCGATAAATTGTGAGCCTGTGACGTGGCGATTTGCTCACCATACGATTTAAGTTTTGGCGCTACATCTTCAATGCCGTCAGGGCGACTTACCTTGATGATGTCACCGACCCTGATTTGTCTAATGGTAGGTCTTGGAATTGGGAGGCCTATAGCAACCTCCGGGCAAAACCTAACATATTCAACGTGTTCTGCAAATTCATCCATACAAAAGTTCGAACGCTTATGGCCGGAATCAAACCTTACTTTATCACCGGCCAAACAAGCGCTAATACCAATTTTTATCGAAGATGAAAACTTCATACTGAGAATTTTTCCTTAATAAATCAGATTACCAATTGGATTCAGCAACTTACTAAGCCCTTTATTGAAGTGTAGCGCACTGCTGACGACAGTAAAGCACAGACAACCTGATTTCGTACGGGGCGAGTGATTATGTTGGCCGTCTTGCCAAATAAAGTCTCCGGGCACGTATTCACCGGACTCGTCAGAAAAATCACCGTCCAATAGCAAAGTGATCTCAAAACCGGTGTGAGTATGCTCAGGGATCTCACCTTCCGCTTCTATTTCTAGCAGGCTTGAACGCAACTCGCCATCTTCAAGCAACAAGCGAGAACGCGATACTTTCCCCACGCCAGAGAACTTTGTTCTATCAATATTGGCTATGGCTCGTGGTAGTTGCACATCACGTCCTTGATAGCTGAACTTCGGCTGAATGTAGTCGTGTACTTCGTCAACATCGTCAGTCAACGCAATCGATTCCATCAGCTGTATCATATCAGCGTCCAAAGAAGACGGCTCTACGTCGTTGAATTGTTGGCTTGCTTTGGCTTCCTCTAATGCTTGGGTTTTCTTTTGACAGCAAGGACAAAGCTCTACGTGTGCAGCAATCGCGACGCTAATACTTGCGGGCAGACTGCCCTCAACAAATTGTTCTAATAATGATTCATTAGGGTGATGCTTAATCATGCTTGATCTCCCAGCTCTGCGCGAAGCTTTTGTAGTGCTAGTCTTAAACGAGATTTCACCGTGCCAACCGGAATATTTAAATGTTCAGCCAGTTGCTCCTGTGACATTTCTTGAAAATAAACCCCTTTGACAATATCACGTTGGGCAGGTGGTAGCTTGTTAATGTATTTTTGTATTTGAGCAGTTTGAAGGTGGTCTTTGAAGCCTTCATCGTCTGTTTGAGAATCTTGAATTATCGGCCAGATGTCTTCGCTTATATGCTCTTCTTTGTTGCTCTTCATCTTGCGTAAAGCATCAAAAGACGCGTTTCTCATCACCGTATAAATCCATGTCGTCGCAGCTCCCTTATCGTGGTGATACAAATGGGCCTTTCGCCATACCGACGTCATGGTGTCTTGCACTAACTCCATTGCTTGTGCTTCGTTACCAAATTGCTTCACTCCAAATCGTTTAATTTTAGGAGCAAAATATTCGAATAAATACGCGAAGGCCTTTCGATCCCTGCTTGTCGCGACTTTGACTAGTGCGTCTGACAACGCTTGTGAAGGAGTATCTTGCACTGCTTTGCGAGTTCCTGATTTAACGTTGCAATCAATTGATTGCTGTTGGCCTATCATAGCTCACCTTCCTGATTATACTTACTACCGTGCTTTACGATATGAAGCTGAGAATCGATCACTTTTATTTTTCATCTAACACAGTATGTAAGAATTCGGCTACCTGTTCAAATGTCTGGGCTTGCTTTATTTTTAGCTTTTGTGCCATCGATATCGGCAAAATCTCCAACCACCTGTACGCAACCCAAAGCGGCTCTGAAAAACGCTTGTCTTTGTATAAATCGTCCAGTATTGGATTGGCGATGAATACATTGCGAAGTTTCTCCTTTAGGGTTCTATCAATTAGCTTAAAAGCCTTGTCATTACACAGCCACGGTGGCCCTTCTATCTCGCTACATCCTCCATACCTAAGACCTTGGTGGTCAACCTCAACGTTACTGATCGAAACTCGTTTGACTGCCTCAACATCTATCAATAGTTGGCCATCTTCACCTTGAGAGAAATCCACTATTTTCACGTGAACCCCTTCATTTTGTATATCTTTAGGCGCCCCCTCCACGTCAGCGCACAACACAAAACCTTGATTGGTTTTGGCCGCTTCTTTCACCATATATAAGTAACGTTGCTCGAAAATCCGCAAGCGGGTAAAGCCACCCGGAAGCAAAAATATCGGCAATGGAAATAAAGCTAGTTTCATAATTCCCGTTCAAATACTCAAAAACTAACGATAATTACGGCTATGTTATTTATCTGGATCAGTTGAATATGAAGGGTTCTAAATTTGTTACTCCCAAAAACATTGCTTTGCAATGAGATTTGTGCCTGAAAAGGTCACACCCTCACCTTCTAAACGTTGTTTTTGTTCTTGAAATTTATCGCTATCTGATGCAAATGAAATGCGCCTTTGACTATTCACTACCCGATACCAAGGCAGAGTCGATTCTGGTGGTAAATGTTTAAGTAACTGCCCTACTTTACGGGCATGGTTGGGAAAACCGGCTAAACGTGCGACTTGCCCGTAAGAGGCTACTTTTCCTCTTGGAATGGCACCTATCACGGTAAACATTCTTTCTGCTAGTTCATGTTGTTCGATGGTCTTCATATGCTTTATTCAACGCTTTTAGTTGATCCCAAAAATATCTAGCCACTGGCCCATGATGAGAAATATGTAGGCGAAAAGCATGGATCTCTGCTTCAAACTCGTCCTTTCGATCGTTAACACGTACACGCTGTAAAATACCAGAGTCAATTTCCTCACGGCAAAAGTTAAGGCCGATAAGCGCGTATCCCATGCCTTGTAAAAGGTATCTTTTTATCGCCAACGCATCGTCTAGTTTCATCACGTTTTTACTATTGCCATACGCCAGACGTTCGCTGTCAAAATTAAATTTACTCTCTTTCATCGCAAGAGACGGGTAATTAGCAAGCTCAGCAAAGCCCAACGATTGTGGCATGTAGCCATGTAATGAGACTAGACCGAGTTTAATTTTCCCTATCGGCATGGTTTCAAGATCGCCTGTTGAATGAAATAAATCAAACCAAGGGCCTATACCCAGATTTGCGGCTCCTTGAGTAACCTGCTCTAGCGCAAAAAAGCGCTTACCACTTGAAATGTTCATTTCAGTCGAGGGAAACTTCATAAATGCACGTCCTAGTACTTCATCAATTTGGTGTTGATAGACAATTGGCTCGTAGCAGATATTAAAGCTTGGCTCATTACCAGCCGCAAATTCATTCGCGAGTAATGAAAGATCTCTATGATGATTTAATAATTTTTCAGCCTCGAAGTAAAATCGGCGGCCTTGTTCTGTCAATATATTACGGTATTTCTCACGCTCAAACAGCGCAAATCCCATAGATTGTTCTAATCTTTTTATTGATTGCGAGACCGCTGGCTGCGTTTTATGAAGCTTATTTGCAGCTTCGGTAAGACTAGGTGCTTCAACAACAGTACAAAATACTGCTAAGTCTGAAATCTTCATAAATAAATCTTATGCAGTAGAGAATGTTTTATAATTTTTATTTTATAAGTAATTCTATTATTCTGCACGCATTATAATTAACGTTGTCATGGAGAACAAAATGTTAAGAGTGTTTTCTGGGCTTGTATTGGCTACTTTATTACTGGGCTGCCAAGAACAAGTTGAACAAACTCAAGTAGAAGCCCCAACAAGACCTGTAAAAATCCACACGGTCTCAGATCCAAATAGTAGTACACTACGCAGCTTTCCTGCCGAAGTGGTTGCAAACCAAGGCTCCTACCTCGCTTTTCGTGTCAATGGTGAACTCATTGAGTTTCCTGTTCTTGCCGGCCAAGACGTGCAAAAAGGCCAATTGTTGGCAAAGTTAGATCCTGAAGATTTCAATCTCCAATACGAGCAGCGCAAAGCCCAATTTGAACTAGCGAAAGCGCAACTCTCAAGAATAGAGCCACTCTACGAAAAAGGCATTGCGACTAAAGCTGAATTTGATAAAGCTCTAGCGGATAAACAAGTAGCAGAATCGGCATTTAAAATCGCTAAAACGAATTTGGAATACAGTGAACTACGAGCACCTTTTAGCGGTACAGTTGCAAAAGTATTTGTAAAAAATTACGAGAATGTCGTTGCAAAACAAAATATTCTTCGCTTAGAAACCCGCGATATGATGGACGTTGTTATTCAAGTGCCAGAGCGTATTGTTGCGCGCGTAGACAAAGATTCAGACTACAAGCCAACGGTTGTTTTTGATGGTTATCCGAGTAAATCATATCCATTGACAATTAAGGAGTGGGATACACAAGCTGATCCTGCAACGCTTACTTATAAAGTTGTTTTTAGTTTGCCTATTCCAGAAGATTTTAACCTTTTTGCTGGCATGACAGGTCATGTTTATGTCGACCCAAGCAAGATAACAAACAAAGACAATACGGCAATCATTATCCCTAACCAAGCTGTTTTTTCCGATAAAGAGCAAAACCCGGATGAAAACAGTTATGTCTGGATTTACCACAACGACCAACAAACGGTAAGCAAACGCAAAGTTACTGTAGGTCAGCTCAATCACACTGGGATAGAGGTAACTTCTGGTCTTGAACCTGGTGAAAAGATCGTCGCAGCTGGCGTACATTATCTACAAGAAGGTGCGAAAGTGAGACCTTGGACGAAAGAAAGAGGCCTGTAATATGAGTTTAGCCAAATGGTCAATTGAGAATAAAGTTATCAGTTGGATGTTTGCCTTGCTCTTACTGATAGCAGGTGCAGTATCTTATCTCGGCTTGGGTCAACTTGAAGATCCTGAGTTTACGTTGAAAAAAGCCATGGTTGTGACGATGTACCCTGGTGCTTCACCTCAGCAAGTCGAAGAAGAAGTTACATTTCCAATTGAAAATGCAATCCAATCTTTGCCCTACGTCGACTATGTGACTTCCATCTCATCACCGGGTAAGTCCCAGATCACGGTTGAGATGAAGAGTAAATATCGAAAAAAAGATCTACAACAAATTTGGGATGAGCTAAGACGTAAAGTAAATGATCTAGCGCCCAAACTCCCTCCGGGAGTCATGACACCCAGCGTTATTGATGATTTCGCCGATGTATACGGAGAGCTATATGCCGTGACAGGCGAAGGCTACTCATACGACGAGCTAAAAGATTATGTGGACTTTTTGAAACGAGAGTTAGTTTTAGTCGATGGCGTAAGTAAAGTGACCGTGGCTGGTGAGCAGCAAGCCCAAGTCATTGTTGAAATATCAACGCAGAAACTATCCCAGCTTGGTATCCCAACAAGCCACATATTTTCTTTACTTCAAGCGCAAAATACTGTTTCAAACGCGGGTAAAATCAGAGTTGGAGATGAATCAATCCGACTCCACCCAACAGGAGAGTTTACAGATGTCTCTGAGCTTGAGGGATTACTCATTTCAAAGCCTGGTGCTAAAGAATTAATATATCTTGGGGATGTAGCAACCGTTACTCGTGAATATGCAGAAGTCCCCAATCACATCACTCGTTTTGCACAGCAGCGCGCTTTATTAGTGGGTGTTTCTTTCACGTCTGGCGTTAATGTGGTTGAAGTGGGTAAAGAGATCGGCCGACATTTAACCCAGCTTGAATATCAACGACCTTATGGTATTACCATCAATACGGTATACAACCAACCTACCGAAGTGGAGACCTCAGTTGATGGCTTTATCATCAGTCTGGTTGAAGCGGTTGCTATCGTTATTATTGTGCTACTTATTTTTATGGGCGTGAAAAGTGGCATATTGATAGGTGGTATCCTACTCATAACCGTGCTCGGTACATTTATTTTTATGAAGATGTTCGCCATTGACTTGCAACGGATCTCGCTTGGTGCATTAATCATAGCGCTGGGAATGTTGGTAGATAACGCCATCGTTGTAACCGAAGGGATCTTGATAAATATAAAACGTGGACAATCAAAGCTCCAAGCTGCGGTTAATATTGTAGAGCAAACTAAGTGGCCGCTTCTTGGCGCAACTGTGATTGGCATTACCGCCTTTGCACCAATAGGATTGAGCTCAGATGCAAGTGGCGAATTTGCCGGTTCTTTATTCTGGGTGCTTTTAATATCACTATTGCTAAGTTGGGTTACCGCTATCACGCTTACCCCATTTTTTGCTAATGCCATGTTTAAAGGGCCAAAAGCAAAAGAAAACAATGATGACGCTGAAGATGATGACCCTTATAAAGGCGTAATCTTTACTGTATACAAGTCAATGCTGACGTTTTGCCTCAAGCACAGAGCGGTAACTATTATCTCAATGGTGTTACTACTTGTTGTTGCGGTCGTTGGTTTCAAATCAGTAAAACAATCATTCTTTCCCGCATCGAATACACCTATGTTTTACGTAGATTATTGGCACTATCAAGGTGCTGATATCCGTAGCACAGCGAAAAATGTCGAGAAAATAGAATCATTCTTACTTGCCGATCCACTTGTAAATGAGGTCACCACAACGATTGGCCAAGGTGCACCTAGATTTATGTTAACCTACTCACCAGAAAAGCAGTATGACGCTTACGGCCAGCTTATTGTCAGAGTAAAAGACAGAGATGCTGTTGTCAGTATGATTGCGAAGTTGCGTGAGTATGAAAATCAACACGAACTAGACGGTCAACTAAAAATTAAACGAATGGAAATAGGCCCATCTACTGATGCTAAAATTGAAGCTCGTTTTTCTGGCCCAGACCCTGTTGTCTTAAGGCAATTGGCGGAAGAAGCTAAAAATATAATTCGACGAGATGAGAAAGCATTTAACATTCGAGATAACTGGCGTCAGAGAACTAAGCTCATCCGCCCACAGTTTAACGAGCTTAAAGCAAGACGCTTGGGGATCAGCAAATCCGATTTAGATCAGTTATTACTTTCTTCAGTATCAGGTAGTAAAGTTGGTTTATATCGAGATGGCACTCAATTACTACCAATCATCGCTCGTTCGCCGGAAGAAGAGCGGCTAAATGTTGAAAACTTGGGTGACCTACAAATATTTAGCCCAGTTTTAAGTGTTTACGTTCCGGTTTCCCAGATCGTAGATGATTTCAGTGTTACATGGGAAGATAGCCTTATCATGCGCAGGGACAGAAAACGCACAATTACTGTTATGGCGGATCATGACGTTATTGGTGATGAAACTCCTGCAAAACTGTTTGCACGAGTCAAAAGCGATATTGAAGCTATCGAGCTTCCTCAAGGCTATGAGATGCAATGGGGCGGTGAATATGAGTCATCTAGTAAAGCGAAAACTGCAATTTTTGGCTCGCTACCAATTGGCTATCTTGCTATGTTCATGATCACTGTATTGCTATTTAATTCAGTGAAGAAACCTTTAGTGATATGGTCAACCGTGCCACTTGCCATTATAGGCGTAACTGCCGGACTTGTTTTATTGCAAGCCCCTTTTAGTTTCATGGCATTACTCGGGTTGTTGAGTTTATCAGGAATGCTCATCAAAAATGGGATTGTACTGATGGATCAAATTAATATTGAAATTGAATCTGGTAAGTCTCCATATCAAGCTGTTTTTGATTCTGGTGTGAGTCGTGTAAGACCGGTTTCAATGGCTGCTATTACGACCATCCTAGGCATGATCCCACTGCTATTTGATGTGTTCTTCCAATCGATGGCTGTTACCATAATGTTTGGTCTTGGATTTGCTACTATATTAACCTTGATTGTACTTCCTGTACTTCACTGTGTGTATTTTGGTATTAAGCAACCAGACGCTTAAAATAAAAAGCCCCTTGATAAACTGTCAAGGGGCTTTACGTTCAAATTGATTTCTTTGACACACTACTTTTTAGTTTTATTTAAAGACAGCGTACCCTTCACTCTGTTAGCGGGTTTACCACTGTTTTTCTGACCAGGTTTGCGTGTTTTACTACTTCTGCCTTTATCAAAAGGGTATTGTTTTCCCCGTGTTTTACTCTCTCTTTCTTTATTTTGGCCCGATTCACTCGTTTTGGTATTCCGGTTTTGAGGGCGCTTCTGCAACTTTACTTCGTTCGACTCATCATCGTTTCGGTTGAACTTATCGCTAACTTTTCCTGCACCCGCCCCCGCTGAGGCTTCTTGTGTTTTAACCGAAGATTCCGTAGCTCGATTAATTTCGCGCATTTCTTGCTCGCTGAGGTGACGCCATTGGCCGCTGGCAAGTCCGGTAAGGTCGATATTCATAATTCGAATACGTTTTAAACTCGTTACTTCAAAACCGAGGTATTCGCACATTCTTCTTATCTGACGATTTAGACCTTGAGTAAGTATGATAGTAAATGACTTTATGCCAGTTTTACGTACCTTACAGCGTTTAGTTACCGTGCCAAGGATCGGAATGCCCGATGACATACGCTTTACAAAACGCTCATCAATTGGTTTATCAACAACCACCTCATATTCTTTTTCATGGTTATTTCCAGCTCGGAGAATTTTGTTTACCATATCCCCTTGATTAGTAAGAAATATTAGCCCTTCTGACGGTCTATCTAAACGCCCAATAGGAAAGATCCTTTCTGGATAATTGATAGCGCTCACAATATTGCTTTTAATTTTTCGCTCAGTGGTACAGGTTACACCAACCGGTTTATTGTAAGCGATAAAGACCGATTTTGGCTTTGCTTTGAGTGGTTTATTATCAATAATAATGGTGTCAGCGTCTGACACTTTAGTGCCCATTTCTGGTAGCGTGCCATTTACTTTAACTCGGCCAGAAGCAATTAAGTCATCAGCTTCTCGACGGCTGCAAAATCCTGTTTCACTGATGTATTTATTGAGGCGCTTTTGTTCTGTCACAATAGGGAACCACATAGAGTAAAAACGATTATTGTAATCGCTTAATGGCCTTTACACTACCGGATTTCTAGTTTTGTCGGGTTTTTCTCAATAACTTTGGTGAAAATTGATACCGCGCGTCTGGTTTATCAATTAAGCTCATGGCTTTGTAGTCTATAGAATGCCAATTCTTTGCAGATTTAATCCAATGATAACTATCGAGATTTTCTTTTGTCAGCACCATCAGATCAAACGCTAACTCTGAATTATTTTGCCAGTAGGAATGGCCATTATGATGATCGTAAATCGAAACGAGTGCCCATGCCCCCATCATGAAATGTCCACCTACAGAAGCATGCAGATCATCATCTCTAATTAGTTCAAATGTATCATTTAACCAGTCAAACCCGCCAAAAACTGCACGATTATTATTCTCTCCAGCAGCAGTAAGTGCGCCCATTGCCATTAAATCAGACGCGCACCAAATAAGGTTTGTTTTAGGATAACGAGATAACAACTTTTTTGTCTTTTCGAACGCTTGCTCTTTTGACCATCCAGCATATACCGTTTGCTGTAGCGCCACCCCAACCTCTGCAAAAAAACGACTTGCACCACCACTTCTAATGTCTGACTCCGTACCATAATGCCCATTGATTGCTACTGGATATATTTCTTTATGACCCTTTGATTTTGCTTGAAGATAAAGTTGTTTTGCTAGATCGTAGCCCGCCTTATCGTTGTCGTGATGCAGCTCACCTAACCAATATTTGTATATTTCTTTTGGGTTTCCAATCGCAAGCTTCTCTGGTCCCGATATTGTCTGTTCTAACGTAATATGGTTGATTTCATACTTTTCTAAAAGTCTAAGACTCTCCTCTGCACCACCGGGATAATTAATTAAAATAACATAGTCAGGTGTGGCACGATAATTCAAATATTTTGTCAATTCTGACAATTGGATTATTCTGTTTCCTTCGCCATAAATCACATTAAGGCGTATACCCAGTTGCTCGGCGGCAGCTTCTGTAGCGCCTTGTACACGATGCCAAAAAGGCTCACCGGGTAAAGAAGGATTAACAAACAGTACGTTAATAGAGTCAGCCGCACTTACCTTTACACTGCAAACCGAGAATGCCATAGCAACAAACAGTTTTTTAATCATGACCATCCCTTCGTAGCGTTAACCACTTAAGTAGCTTTTCTAGCGGGCCTTGTTTTAAGACCTTAAAGTACAGATTCGCAATAACTAGCTGAAGTATAGTCGCAACCACAAAAGCAGCGAAGTAGTCCACTCGATCCCACTTACTAATCGCTTCAGGTTGAATGAAATGAAAATAGCTAACAAAGATAATTGATTGTGAGATATAAAGGGTGAGTGCCAATCGCCCCACAACTTGCATCGTATATAATTTATACCTACTTGCTCGCATTACTGATTTAATCACCACAATATAAAATAGAGCCACTGGTATAGCTAGTAACCAGTCAATCCCTTCAAAAAAAGCAATACCAACCTTTCGTTCAACGACAAATCCAACAAATGAAAGTACAATAGCTAGAACTGCATATAAATTAATTTTCTCTGTCGGTTCACGCGTATTTAACTCAAATAAGCCGTCTTTAAAAAGTAGCATACCGAGCAGCATTAAACCTGCGGTGTACCATAAAGTAATAACTGGAATAAGCAGACTAACAATAATGAAATAAAGACCATTGTTTACAACAAGCTGCCAATAAGTATTCGGCACTCGTTGTACAAGCTCGAGGTATTCTGGACTGCTACGGTTTATGCTCGCTTCAGGGTCAACAAGCAATAGTAAACTCAATAGCAGTGCCGGCAATACGATAAACCCTGCCGTATAACGTATTAATTTTGCACGCTGAGCGTCTATAAATTTCAAAGCGACAAAACCACTTAGGGCATAATTAAAAAGAATATCGCCGGGCCATATCAACACACCATGCACCATGCCAAAAAGCAGCAGCCATTTGAGTCTTATTTTTGCTTGTTCTGATGAACTGGCATTAGCCACTTGGACGCACAGTGCTGCGCCGAACAACATTGCAAAAAGAGAGCGAAATCGACCGTCAAAAAAAATGCTATTCACCATAGCAAAAAAGGGGTCTAAATGATGAGCAGGACTTGCAGCTACATAACCCAGTTCAAAGTTGGCCATGTGCACTAGATTCATGGAAAGCAACCCGAGTAGCGCAAAGCCTCGAATTGCATCCATTGCGATAATTCTTTTCATTAATACACGCGATTTTTATACATATCAGCCCAGTTTATCGCAGCAGCATGAAAATCAGGAAGGTTTTCATCTTTATAATTCAAATAACTACAAGCGTCCTGTAATGTCCACCAGCTGCCCGATTCATAGGCTTTCACAATATTTAAAATATAATAAAGCGTATTGGGCTTGCCAATCAGCGCATCATGAAGTTGCTCAGGAAAGGGCAATTTATTTACTACCTGCTCCATAGGTTTATCAAGTATTGCATCCAGTAACGAGAATAGACCGGTCATAAAACTCATATTTGCCAAGCCAGGAGAGATCTGTTGAGCAATAAGCTCGCAAAAACGCGAACGAACTATCGACAACCGAGTTAACTCCGTTGGCTTCCCCTCTGCCACATGGGCAGTCATGATTAAATTAACAAACTTTTTGACTCGTTCGTTACCCAAATAAACGAGCGCTTGCTTCAACGATTCAATCCGGCTCTTAATTGGAAATACTCCTGAGTTAATTAATCTCAGCAGTTTGTAGGCTAGTGCAGTATCTTGAGCAAATAACTCAGCCAACCTCGTTATACTCATATTTGACTTTAACGCTTCTTCGTAGATAAGCATCACAATGACATAATTAATTGAGATATCTTTATGCTCTATCATTTTAGGTTTAGCAAAAAAGTAACCTTGGAAGAACTGGAAGCCCATTTTTTTAGCTTGTTCAAACTCTTCTTCAGTTTCTACCTTTTCCGCCAGTAGCTTAATGTTTTTTCGAGCTTTGATCATATCAACAACCGGCTCGATAGAGTCGAGTGAGTTTTCCATGACATCAAATTTGATCAATCTAACCAGCTTCAAAAAAGGATCCCAATCTTTTGAATACTGAAAATCGTCCAACGCTAACCTAAAATTACTATGAAACAGCCCCCTAATACGTTCATAGTTCTGTTTTGTTGGAGGAATAGTCTCGAGCAACTCTAAAATGACATCATTGGCTGGCAGAAATTCACAAAGATCTTGGCGCAGCGAATCTGGACCAATATTAATTAGCGCTTTCTTCCCTGAAGTGAGATTTCGCATACCGAGGTTAAGTTGATTATTCATTATCAGCTTGGCTGTCGCTGCATCATCTGCAATATTGGGAAAGCTATTTTTTACACCATCGCGAAACAACAACTCGTATGCAACAACTTGTTTTTTACGATTAAATATGGCTTGGCGAGCCACAAAAACCTTCAAACAAAAACTCCTTTGTAGCCAAAGTGACCATTCGCACTTTTGGTTTACTATTTTTTAGATTTTAACCCTTTATGATGATAAAGAAAATCAAACTAAGCTATTAAGAATCAAAATAATAGCTTAAAAGATAATGCAATTTGGAAAAAAAGAAAGGCTGAAGCCAGCTTTTGCTGCCTTTTGCCTAGAAGGTTGATTAAGATTCGTGCTAATTTGCGATGAGTGAATCCAACTTTAAACAAAAGAGTCCTTACTCGCAGCCACCCTCGTCGCTAGCCAGGTTATATTTTTGGTAAACGTTCACTTATCTTCGAGTGTGCTCGCCAGTCTGCAAATGCGCAACGTAATTAATAGAACTGAGGGAAGGATTAGTTATACCAATTTGACTAAATACTT
>NZ_RCSQ01000183.1:0-13858 GCF_004103255.1 Pseudoalteromonas sp. PS5 | reverse complement strand
TAATTAAGCAAATTGGTATTAGTAATTTACCGTGCAGCTTCGTGTATTTTCTTGGTTACAATAATGAAAGTCTAAATAGTAGCTGTCTTGTGATGGCATTTTTCCCAATTTAATGGCGTGATACAGCAGCTCAGCTCCCTTGCGACCCATTTCAAACGGGTTTTGACCAATGTTTATTGTGGACAAGCGGTTTTCTAAGGCTCTCAACTGTATTTCTTCAGTATCAGCCGAAATAATTACGGCTTTTTCGCTACTCACTTTTTCCCTGTACGGAGTCAACTTCGTTATATATTTTGGATGAAACTGAGCAAAACCTGCTACCGCTAAAAAAATAGGCGGTTTCTCATACTGCATTAGTGCCAATAGTTGGCTAAGAGCATCGTCACGCTTGCCCATCGTATATAGTGGGCAGCGCTCAAACTCAATCCAGCCATGCTCACCTTTAAGTGGCTCTATACTTGAGTGCTCAGATAGTGCATACCTGACACCGTTCATTCGCTTATCTAGGTTTGGTGTTGAGTGGTGCCCTGTTTGTATGCAAACTTGTTGTGGCTCGCTAGACTTAAATGCTTTGGCGGCCTCACCTAATGCAACACCGAACGCAAAATTATCGGTACCTACATATGCGAGGCGATAACTTTTATGTGCTTCAAGTAAATCTGAATCAAAGGTTATTACTGGTATATTAAGCTGCTTTGCTTTTTTCAGTGAACGAGAAACCAAAAAGTCAGAATCAGTCGTGGAAATTAATAACCCATCTACTTTTTGCGATAATAAGTCATTTATCACTAAGCTTTGTGTTCTAAAGTCCTGATAATCATCAGCACCATCGTAACTACATGTCAAGTCAACATGACGACGTGCAAAATGAACACAGCCTTTGAACGATTGCTCATAAAAGCTGTCGTTTTTAGTCTTACCAACGACGGCAATGGTTATGCTGGCGTACGCGTTCTGGCTCATAACTAATAGGCTTATCAAGCCTATTGCGATTACAATAAAACGCTGTACTTTATGAGTTAACTGCATGTTTCGAGTGGACTATTTTTAATCTCTACAGAAAGCATAACCGATATTTTAGACAACGCAACCCTCAATAAACCGGCATATAAAACAAGCAACAGGATGAACAATTAATGCAATGCCTAGGCTAGTCGCCCTACTCATCTAGAAGTACTTCAATAACGAACAATTCACAGGACGCTAAGCATTGCAGGTTTATTTTAATTATTGGCGTTCGTAAACTCTCTGTCTTTGGGTTTACTATCCAAATGTCCGCTATAGCGGGTTGCTATCAACGCCATCATGCTTATCAGTGCACCTACCCAAGCGGTATCTTGTAGTGACATGCTGTCAACAATCTGCCCCCCAAGAATAGATCCAAGTGCGATCCCTATGTTAAATGCCGCAATATTAAAACCTGATGCGACATCAACCGCCTTAGGAGAAAGCTGCTGTGCCAATTGCACAACGTAGACCTGTAACCCAGGCACGTTACCAAAGGCAAAAGCTCCCCATAATACGACCGTTATTATCACACCGACTTTGGACTGCATAGTGAAGGTAAGCGCCAACAACACCAGGCTAAGCATGGTAAAAATAATGGTAAGCGCACTGACAGCACCCTTTTTATCAGCTAGTTTACCACCATAAATATTCCCGACCGCAACAGAAACGCCATACACTAGCATTACAAGACTTACCGCAGTAGAACTAAACCCAGCTTGTTGTTGTAATATGGGAGCCAGATAGGTAAAAGCGGTAAACGTACCACCATACCCCAATATTGTGATTAAAAACACAAGGAGTAGCCTAGGCTGTGCAAGCACTTTTACTTGCTCTGAAAACCTTGCGGCAGGCGCTTTTTCAAGATTTTTAGGAATAAGCAATACGCAACCAACGAGTGCGATAAAACCAAGCCCAGCCACAATCAAGAACGTCGCCCGCCAGCCAAATATTTGCCCTACCCATGTACCTAACGGCACGCCGATGACTAAAGCAACAGTCAGGCCTGTAAACATAATAGCAATTGCGCTAGCAGCGCTTTCTTTGGCCACTAAACTAGCTGCAATTGTCGCACCAATAGAGAAAAACACCCCATGTGCAAGCCCAGTTAGAACACGAGCAATAACTAACCTTTCATAACTTGGAGCTTGCCAAGCGATAAGGTTACCGAGAATAAATAGCACCATTAAACTGATAAGCAACCGCTTTCTCTCCCATGTGTTTGTAAGCGCAGTTAATAGTGGAGCGCCTATCGCTACGCCAATCGCGTAAAGGCTCACTAATAAACCTGCGCTAGGCAAAGACACGTTCAAATCAGCAGAAATGGTTGGGACTAACCCAACGATGACAAATTCAGTGGTTCCAATAGCGAATGCACTGAGGGTCAGTGCGAGTAAAGCAAACGGCATAGTGTACCTTTTGTGCCAAGATTAAATAGTTGCTGTAGTGTGCGTGAAGTTTTATTTGCCAAAAACAGTAAAAATGACAAAATACTTTTGTCAAAATTGAAAAGGTAAACCAATGGCTGTGAATTCAAAATCAGAAGATCTCGACGCTTTCGTCAGTGTGGTAGATACAGGAAGCTTCTCATCCGCTGCCAATTTGATGGATCAACAAGTTGCAAAAGTATCTAGAGCTGTAACCCGCTTAGAAAAGTCATTGAATGTAACGTTATTAAATCGTACCACGCGGCGTATCGAGTTAACTGAAGAAGGAACACTATTTTTGAACTATGCGCGCCAAGCGCTGAATACGCTTGCCCAAGGAGAAGAAGCGTTGCGGCTTCTGCGATTTTCCCCTGCAGGGAGGCTAAGAGTAGATGCTGCCAGTCCATTTGTGCTCCACCAGCTTACCCCTTTACTTAAAGGCTTTAATAATGCTTTTCCTGCAATTAATCTTGAAATTACCAGTCATGATAGCATCATTAATTTGCTGGAATACAAAACTGATATTGCAATTAGAATTGGCGATTTACCTGACTCTAACCTCCATGCTCGCCTATTAGGGCGCAGTAAATTACATCTAGTCGCAAGCCCTGACTATCTTGAAAAGCTTGAAAACCCAAAGAATGAGCCTCTTGAACTTGCTGATCATCGCTTAATTGGCTTTACTGATGCGCCGCATCTCAATCATTGGCCACTACACACACCACAACAACTAAAGTTTTCCATAAGTGCGTCGAGTGGCGAAACTGTGCGACAACTTTGTATTGCTGGCCACGGTATCGCACTTTTATCTCACTTTATGGTCTGTGACGATATACGTTCAGGTAAACTGGTTGAGGTATTTCACGAGCGCATTGTTTCACCTAATAGACGAGAAACAGTGCAAGCTGTTTACTATCAAAATAGTGCCGTCTCATCGAGGGTTTCTGCATTTTTAGATTACATTACCCCTAGACTTCAGCTTTGATTATCAAATTAAACAACTTACGTACCAAGTATTTACGCTATAGATCAATCAATGTGTTTCCTTTTAATATACAATCACAGCTCGCTATGTGTTGAAAATACAGCCGCGAGCCATGAAAGCCTATCGCTCAAAATCCCCATTGTAGAGACTAATTCTGTCACAGAGATAGTGTATGATGCCTAGCTCAATCCAAGGAGCATTATCGTGTCACAAATATTCTCATTTACTATCGTACTTACTTTTCTGATTTGCACATTCCATGCTTCAGCAACTTCCTTTTTAGCTTTTGGCGATATGCCATACACACAGGTAGACCATGAAATGCTGACATCAACAGGGGTGTTACATAAGTTAGCGAATGCGACTGAGCATGACTTTATCGTCCATGTTGGTGATATGAAGTCTGGCTCGCTTTCATGCACGAATGAAATACTGCGCAGCAATTATGCTCTGATTTCTAATGTGAGTAGCAAACCCTTTGTCTACACACCTGGGGACAATGATTGGACAGACTGCGATCGTGAAACACTCTCGCCAAGATATGATGAGCTAGAGAGGCTGAACTTTATTCGCGATAACTTTGCAGTCCAAAGCCCTCATTTGCCACAATTTAAGCGCCAACTCACTCTACCAGAAAATCAGGCATGGGTAGTTGATGATGTACAGTTTTTAACCTTACATATCCCCGGTACCAATAATGGCCGTAGGCAGATTTTACTTTCAAATAAAAAAGTGGCGTACAAAGCATCCCAAAGTCGTGATGAAGAAAATATAAAATGGCTGAATAGCTTGCTATCTTCTAAGCGTAAAGCGGCGGTTATATTCATGCAAGCCGACCTATATCAGCCACATAAGTACTCTGGACACTGTAACAAAACGACTAAAGCCAAGTGCGATGGCTATCAACTATATCGCGAAACATTTGCACAATATGCAGCAAGGCTTAGCTATCCACTATTGCTGATCCATGGCGATACCGGTGAATTTTGCTTTACTAAGCTTGCAAACAACCTGTGGCGGCTCAATGCACCGGGAGATTTTCAGTTTTTAGATATTGCAAAAATCACTGTTACTGACGACAAAAATAAGCCGTTTTCGGTTTCGGCATTACACTCAAAGGCAAAGGTTGCCAAATGTAAGGGGCTGTAAAGCCCCTTTACTGTATGAGTCTAAGGTTATAATAACAGCTCTTGTTGCTTACTATGGCTTTCAAACTGCTCTTGCTGCACAGTGTCTACAAAGACCCACTCACTTTCTATTTTCTCTTTGCTGATATTAAGTGTTAAGTAACCGCGCTGATGAATATTGGCATATTCAAGGTCATCTACTAACAATGTTAATACCTCAGCAAACTGTAACGCCTGCTCATCGCTCAATTGCAAATAGTGCTCAAGACCAGGAGAGCTCACCGAGGCCGTTGCATATTCATAGCCGCAAACCTCTCCCTTGGTATTACATAATTTACCTGACCAGGCATTATGTGTGTCACCCGCAACAACGACTAGGTTTTTATTAGCGGCTTTTGCTGTCTGTAAAATAACTTCACGCTCAATCGGGTAGCCATCCCACGCATCAAGGTTGTACGGTGCAGTAAAATCTACTCGTGCCTTTTCTTGGGCTGTTAGGGTCGGATCGCCCGCTATTAATCGTGTTTTTATTTGCGCAAGCTCAGACAGTTGTGCTGACATCTGCGCAGAAGGGTTTGCTAGTGACATGAGTAACTCAGCAGGGATCATCATTTTGGTCATTAATACCTGCTGTCCCAGAACTTGCCATTTGGCAGATGAAGTTTTCATATTATCGGTTAACCACGTAAGCTGTTCGAGGCCTAACAGTTGTTGCGTCGGTGCAGTGAGATCAGCTTGAAATCCAGTTATATCAAGTTGACCGCTTAATGGGTCAATATAGTTTTGGTAATCTAAAGATTTTGCTCGACTTTCGTGGCGTGTGTCTAGCATATAGAGTGATAGTAAATCACCAAATTCAAACTTTCGATACAGACTTTCTAATTGCCCTTTGACCATGGGGCGTACTGGCATCCACTCATAATACGCTTGTAGGGCAGCAAGCTTACGGTCAGAGTATTCTCCCTCACCTTCATTATGATTTTCAGCGCCATCTAAATAGGAGTCGTTACAAACTTCATGGTCATCCCACACTGCAATAAAAGGCGTATTAGCATGGAGTGCTTGTAAACCAGGATCAGTACGATACTTTGCGTACCTCAAACGATAATCATCTAACGAAATGATTTCTTCTGCATTATCGGACTCTAGCCCTCTGCCCATTTGCGTCGCATTATCAGTCGCGTAGCCGCCCATACCATATTCGTAAATATAATCACCTAAATGCAATATAGCGTCTAGGTCATTACGCTTTGCAGCTTCTGCGTAAACATGAAAGTACCCAGCAGGATAATTTGCACAAGACATAACCGCCAATTTAACTTGGTTTACGTCATTAACAGGTAAGGTTTTGCATCTACCGATTGGTGAATGGGTTTCTGTGGTCACAAAGCGGTAAAAGTATTGGCTATTTGCGCTTAGATCACTAAGATCGACCTTCACCGTATAATCGTTTTTCGCCTGTGCCACTAGCTGATGGCTTTGTAACAGCACCCCAAAATCCTGAGATTCAGAAACTTGCAAAGTGAGTGCAACACTACTTGGATTGCCTTGCGGCGTTACGCGAGTCCATAGGATAACTTTATCTGATAACGGGTCGCCACTGGCAACACCATGGTCAAACGCCACGGTAAAATCATTGCTTGCTATATCCTTACTACCACTACTGCCACATCCGGTTAGCGAAACACTCACGGTTGCTGCCCCAATGCCAATCAGTGCACTTTTGATAAAATCTCGACGGGTAAAACTTGCCATTATTCTCGTTCCTTAACTACACAGTGCACCTTACGCTCTATTCTCCTTCTTGTATAAATAGATAACAGAGATGCACTGACTAACTTTTTGGACTGACAAGCTTAATGGGGCATTATGACAGTTTTAGGACTGGTCTTATCTGTTTATTGCTCCATGGCAACCACGCTACCTCGTCCTTGACGTTTTGCCTCGCTCAGCGCTTCCTCAGCGCGGTGGATCATTGCTTCTACCGAGCTTTGAAGACCGCAAAACTCCACTACCCCGAACGAACTAGTAAGCGCGATGTTTTTATCACACGCCACCTCAAAGGCTTGCTGCACAATAAGATTTTTAGCACGAGTCGCCAACAATGAGGCACCTTCAAGAGCAGTATTGGGCAATAACAGGGCAAACTCAGTACCATTGATCCGCGCTATTATGTCGGTTTCTCTTAACATTCCATTAAGTAGGGAACTAAATTCAACAAGTACCCTATCCCCTGCGGCATAACCATATTGCTCATTAATTGTTCTAAAATGATCAATATCGGTAATAATTAGACTAAAAGGAACTCGGTAGCGCTCATATAACTTAATTTGACCATCAAGCTTTTCACTAAGTTGTCTGCGACTAGCAACCCGTGTCATCGGATCGATCTGAGACACAAAGTCGAGCTCGTTTTGCAAATGCGCTCGTTCACTCTCAAGCACCTTAATCGCGGTAATATCTTTACCGTATATGAAGTAAGCATGGGAACTTAACGGGAGGCACTTTACACTAAAAAACACGCCGGTCAGGGTATCAATCTCCAACTCGGTAGCGCCCTGGTCTTGATTGCCCTTCAGACTTAAAAACCAGTCAGCCAATTCATCGCCGTCAATTCTGTCCTCAAAGACACTCCCCTGAGCAGATGAAAATAGCGCCTCTATTGTATTGCCAATTAACGACTTGTTGTGCTTACCAAGCAATGTTGCCATCGTATCATTACAAAAGGTTATCACATTCTGTTGGCTCACTATCGCTACTGCATCTTCACTTTTGTTCAGCGCTTCAATCAGTGTCATTTCTAAATGGTTTTCGCTCAAAATAATGGTTCTCCCTTGGCTTTTCCATACTGTAAAACAATTTATTTAATTTATCTTCTATCTCAGATAAAGCGCTCTCTTATTTTGGAATACACATCAATCAACATTTATTGATTCTAATTTGGCACCAATCATTTTCCCAATTACCTGTATTTAACGCAACAAATGAAACGTATAGTGTGCGTCATATACACAGGAGGCACTATGTTCAAACCAACCAGACTTGTCACACTCATTTCTGCTTTACTCTTACTCAGCGCATGCAGTGGATCAGAGCAAGCGATAACTAACGCTCCACAGTTACAACCTATCGATGTAGCTGCCACACCACAGATAAATGTTGCCGATTGGCACACTTATACAACGCGTCTTTCTTCTCCCAATGAGGTCGCGTTACGCGCCCGCGTAACTGGCGTTGTTCGATCGGTAAATTTTAAAGAAGGTGATACTGTTGAAAAAGGTGAGGTTCTTTTTGAGCTTGATGACCGTACTTTTTTAGCTGACGTGGCCAGCCTTGCTGCGCAAGTAACTCGAGCAGAGGCAGCGCTTTCGCAAGCGAAAAGTGAGTCAGCTCGAGCTCTTCGTCTTAGTAAACAAAAAGCCATATCCACTGAAGAAGTAGACGCTCGGGTTTCACTTACGGCACAGCGTCAGGCTGAGTTAGATGCCTTAAGAGCCTCTTTTAAGTCTGCACAACTTAATTTGGAATTTAGCAAGGTCACGGCTCCTATTAGCGGAAAAATTTCATTTGCTGAAGTGACCCAAGGCAATACGATCCGTGCAAATGACACGCTACTCACAACGATTGTCGCGACCGACAAAATGTATGCGTATTTTGATATTGATGAACGCACATGGAACAGCCAATTTGCCACAGTAACCGACACAGATAAATTACCAGTTAAACTTCAGCTTTTAGGTAGCCAGGCACAGCCAATTATCGGCCAGCTAGACTTTATTGACAACGCTATCGATAACCACTCAGGCACCCTAAAAGTAAGAGCCTCTTTCGATAATAAAAATGGTTTGCTACGTCCAGGGTCGTTTGCTCGTGTGAGTTTATCATCCGGAGAACTTAATAACCGCGTAATAATACCTGATAAAGCTGTTGGTACAGATCTTAAAAATCGTTTTGTGCTTGTCGTAAACGATGCTAACACTCTTGAATATCGGTTAATCACGCTTGGTAATCGCTATGGTGAGTTTCGTGCGATTGAGTCAGGACTGAGCGCAGGTGAGCGCATTGCAGTCAATGGCCCTGCTCGGGTGGGCCCTGGAATGCCCATAAGTCCAAACAATATAACACTGACGCTTCCCGAATCCATTTCAGCTCAAGTCGTTGCAATGACCGAGATTGAGTCAACACAAGGACTAAATTAACAATGAAATTTTCACATTTTTTCATTAAAAGGCCTATCTTTGCCGCAATGATGTCACTGGTGATCCTTATCGCCGGTGCCATCTCCTTGTTTCAGCTGCCGGTCAGTGAGTATCCTGAAGTCGTACCTCCGACTGTTGTAGTGTCAGCAACTTACCCAGGCGCTAACCCCAAAGTCATTGCCGAAACCGTAGCAACGCCTTTAGAGCAAGAGATCAATGGGGTTGAGAATATGTTATACATGTTTTCACAAGCGACTAGTGACGGCCGACTGACACTCACCGTTACGTTTGCGCTAGGCACAGATCTAGATAGAGCACAGGTTCAGGTACAAAACCGTGTAAACAGCGCGACGCCCAGATTACCAGAAGAAGTGCAGCGCCTTGGTGTAGTCGCAGAAAAAGCTTCTCCAGATCTTACTATGGTCGTGCATTTGGTGTCACCCAGCGGCTCCCATGACACGAGTTACCTTTCAAACTACGCGGATATTTATGTTAAAGACCAGATAGCACGACTACCTGGTGTTGGCGACGTACAGCTGTTCGGTGGAGGAAAATATGCGTTGCGGATTTGGCTAAACCCCGAACAATTAGCTGAGCGTAACCTAACTGCCAGCGATATAGTTAAAGCGATAAAACAACAAAACCGTCAAGTTGCGGCAGGCTCATTAGGTGCACAACCGACCACCAATGATAACCAATTTCAAATACTGCTGAACGTAAAAGGCCGCTTGGCTGAGATAAACGAGTTTGAGAACATCATCGTTAGTGTATCCAACGATGGAGCAATCACGCGATTACGAGATATAGGTCGAGTCGAGCTTGGACAAGATAATTATGCGTTACGTGCACTATTAGATGGTAACGAAGCTGTTGCGATGCCTATTTTCCAGCGCCCAGGCTCAAATGCTATCGAGCTTTCTGATCAGGTGCGTGAAACCATGAAATCACTTGCGACACGTTTTCCTGAAGGAGTCGAATACGATATTGTGTATGACCCAACAATCTTTGTTCGCGGCTCTATAGATGCGGTTATCTCAACACTACTAGAAGCCATTGTGTTGGTTGTATTGGTGGTTATTTTATTCCTACAGACATGGCGCGCATCTATCATTCCTCTTGTCGCGGTACCAGTATCGTTAGTGGGTACTTTTGCTGCCATGCAGTGGCTTGGCGTCTCCATTAACACCCTCTCCTTATTTGGTTTAGTACTTGCCATTGGTATTGTCGTCGATGATGCTATCGTTGTTGTAGAGAATGTAGAGCGTAATATTGAAAATGGTCTTGCACCTTTCGAAGCCACAAAGCAGGCGATGTCTGAAGTAACAGGCCCGATTATTGCCATCGCGCTAGTGCTGTGTGCTGTATTTATTCCCACCGCATTTATTACAGGACTATCGGGGCAGTTTTACAAACAATTCGCCCTTACTATTACTATTTCTACGTTAATTTCCGCTTTTAACTCTTTGACATTATCTCCAGCGCTTGCTGCGTTACTGCTAAAACCACACGGTGCCAAGCCTGATAGGCTCACTGTGATATTGAATAAACTATTTGGACAGTGGTTATTCAAGCCATTTAACCGATTTTTTGACAAAGCAGCACAAGGCTATGTCGCGCTTGTAAAAAGGCTGATCCGCTTAAGTGCTATCGTGCTAGTCATTTATCTAGGGTTGATTTTTGCCACAACAAAACTGTTTGATACCATCCCAGGAGGCTTTATACCGCAACAGGATAAACAATACCTCGTTGCTATCGCTCAGCTCCCAGATGCAGCCAGTTTAGATAGAACAGAGGCTGTTGTTCGTGAAATGGAACAAATTGCATTAAATACACGGGGCGTATTGCACTCTGTGTCATTTCCGGGGTTATCTGTTAACGGCTTCACAAACAGCCCTAACAGTGGCATTGTATTTGTCACTCTGGATAAATTTGAAAATCGCACTACACCTGAACTTTATGCTTCCTCAATCGCAGCAAAGTTAAATCAGCAATTTACTGTCATAGATGAAGCATTTGTTGCCGTATTTCCACCGCCTCCTATTCAAGGTCTTGGCACAACTGGTGGTTTTAAATTGCAAATTGAAGACCGTGCTAACCTCGGATTCGAAAAGCTATTCGCAGATCTGCAAGCTGTAATAGCCAAAGCTCAGCAACAACCTGAACTGATGGGACTTTATTCTAGTTTTCGGATCCAAGTACCACAAATGGATATTGACATCGACCGTGAACAAGCAATGGTGCAAGGGGTGCCGCTTGAGGAAGTATTTAACGCATTACAGATCTACCTTGGCTCGATGTATGTTAATGACTTTAACTTGTTTGGTCGTACATACCAGGTGACAGCACAAGCTGACGCTAATTTTAGAGCAGATCCTGCACAAATATTGTCGTATAAAGTCAAGAACAACTACGGCCAGATGGTACCGCTTGGCGCGGTATTAAAGGTAACGCCAACCACGGGGCCTGATAGAGTTATGCATTACAATGGTTATCCAACAGCAGAATTAAATGGTAGTCCAGCTCCAGGTTTTTCATCGGATCAAGCGCAAGTTGCGATTGAAGCGGTGTTAAATGAAACCTTAAGTGAGGGTATGGCGTTTGAATGGACCGAAGTAACCTATCAACAAATTCTAGCTGGTAATGTGATGATTTATATTTTCCCGTTAGTCGTCTTATTGGTATTTATGGTCTTAGCTTCACAGTATGAGAGTCTAAAATTACCTTTTGCAATTATACTAATTGTGCCTATGACGATTTTGTCTGCCCTGGTCGGTGTCTGGTTGACAGGTGGTGATAATAACATCTTCACACAAATTGCATTGATCGTACTGGTTGCTTTAGCCTGTAAGAATGCCATTTTAATGGTCGAGTTTGCTAAAGAGGAATATGAGCAAGGAAAAACAAATTTAGCGGCTATTATTGAGGCATGCAAATTAAGGCTCCGCCCAATTCTGATGACATCTATTGCGTTTACAGCTGGTGTCGTTCCTTTAGTTTTAGCGACGGGTGCTGGCGCTGAAATGCGAGAAACAATGGGAATTGCGGTATTCTCTGGCATGATTGGTGTAACGTTATTTGGCTTATTGTTCACGCCAATATTTTTTATGGCGATGACCAAACGCTTTCATACTTCTGCCAGCCACCAGACAAAAGCGGCTCACCAGCAGGTTGAAACCGACGTAAATTAGTTTGAAGGTAAGTAGTAATCATCTTAAAGGTCTCCAAGGAGGCCTTTTTTATTCCCTCAATCTAAGGAGCAGAATTAAGAGGTCTATTTTGAGGCGAGAAAATCTTGTCAATAACTTCGCTACCGCGTCCTACTACCGCTAAGATACCTATATCCATGTAGGAAAGACAAAATTTTGCTATTTAGTTGTTCTAAGTAAGAAATTTTTAACGCTATTAGCGTCAGGTTTACTCCTTCAAATTGAGCAACAATTAAGTCTAATTGGCATTATAGTGGAAAGATAGATTTTGATTAACGTATTCAACGGCAGTGTCCAGATCGACAAACAGCACTTGCTCTATTGGCTCTGGCATCCCAATTTCTTTTCGAAGCTTTTCCATTTGGCGCTTTGCAATCGCTGAATTTAGTACATAACCTGCGCTTACACACCCTAGTTGCAGACACCGTTTGGCGACATTAACTAATAAATCATAGGCTTGCGGTGTAGCGGCAATCGCTTTTTCTGAATAACTAACATAACCCCATGCTGGCACCGCAATTTCATCACGACATTGTTCCATCGTCCGAGAAAAGAAATGGATCATGGATTCATTAATATTGCCTTCAAAGCAGGCAAATAGGATATTTTTTTCAGTCCAAAGGGTGACCTTACCGCAACGAGTCTGAAAACTGTATTTTGACATTAGCGCCCACCAACTCCTTTCAACAGCTGTGAATTATATCTTAGTCAACAAAGGTTAAAAAAGAGTTTGCACTACTTTTTTAACCTTCCACTTGATAAATGCTTGCTAAAATCAGGGTTCTGCAAGCTGCTTCTTCGTTGCTTCTGACTCTTCTTTGCGGTAATTGTTATATGATAATCCCATAAACTGTGGCAAAGTCGCGCTAATTGCAAGTGACGATAGTGTACCAACTGCTATGCCACAGCATAGCGCCATGGCAAAACTACTCAACCCGGCTCCTGCGAGCCACCATATTGACAGTACAGTTGCTAATGTTGTCAATGAGGTAATTAACGTACGACTCAACGAATCTTTTATCGCTTGATCAATGACTTTTGCCACAGGCGCTTGCTTGTAACGTTCCTCAAAAAGCAGCTCCCTCACTCTGTCTCCAACCACGATGGAGTCATTGAGAGAGTACCCGATGATAGCCAGTAACGCAGCTAATACCGTTAGGTCAAACTCAACCTGCGTGGCAGAAAATAACCCTAACGTAATAACGACATCATGAAATAATGCAATACTTGCTGATACCGCTAGACGCCACTCAAAACGACATGCCAAATAGAGCAGCACGCTCAGTAAAGCAAATAATCCTGCCAGTCCGCCTTGCTCAATAAGTTCATCGCCAACCTGAGCGCCAAGATAACTGGCATCTAATACCGTTACATGCCATTGTGAGTTTAGCTCCGAGATCCACTCTTTTACCTTTAAATCATTAGTAGAAGAAGGAATCTGAAATATTCGCCAACTACCATCCATTTGCAGGTCAATTCGAGCACTCTCCACCCCGAGCTGATGTAACTTCAGTTGCATTTCATCAACAGTGACGGACTTTGGTACATCAATTACAGTGACATACCCACCTGTAAAATCTTGCCCAAAAGCGATTCCTTTTTGGGCTACTGTAACCAAGCTCGCGAAAACCAATACCATCCCTAAAATAAGCCCTATCAATCTGATGTGTTGCGTATTACTTTTCATATTACTTTCCTCCTTGGTGCTGCTGAGAATATAAAGACTCCGACAGTAACCCCGATACAATAACCCCAGCAAAAATACTGGTCACAATGCCAAGCGCTAGCGTGATAGCAAAATTACGCAAAGTAAGTAAACCATCGATCAATATTGGATGCTCAAAATTCAAATTAATACCAATTATCTTAATTAAGTGACCTATTTTGAGGCGAGAAAATCTTATCGATA
>NZ_RCSQ01000182.1:0-6533 GCF_004103255.1 Pseudoalteromonas sp. PS5 | reverse complement strand
TTTAGTTGTTCTAAATAAAAATTTTTAACGTTGTTAGCGCCAGATTTGCTTCTTCAAATTGAGCAAGTATTAGGTTTAATTGGTATAAGGTTAACTTTAAATTCGAAATGAACGATGATTATACGTCGTAGCTTAGACGTCCTTTGAAGATGAGGTTGGCTGGTTTGCAGGTATCGATAGAGCCGTTTGCTGGCCGTGTATCAGACATGTACCACGGTAAATCATTGGGTTTTTCCATTTGATAAACCATGGCAGGAACATATTTTGGCTCTGCTAGCGCAAACGCCAGTGCATATTCCGCTTGCTGTTTTGGATGCAAGAAATAACTAGGATGATTGGAACGCTCTCGCTCTGGTAAAAAGCCAGTATCATGATCGTTGTCATCATGTGAAAGCTTGAACGGCATAACTTGCTTATGCTGATCTGGTTGATTAACTGGTAACTGAATAACATCATCGGTAATAGACATCGACTTTGTTACCGGTATAGGAGAAGTAGTATTGCAATCAAGTTCTGTCGCATACGCGATAACCAGCTATGATTCATTTTTTGTCGCTTCGATAAGCATAGCATTGCATTTTGCTAACCAATGCTGCAACTTATTTCCCTGACTTTTCGTCGGTCATTGATCTAACTAAGCAGCGCTTCCCGTATTTGCCTTGCCAAAACCATATATTTTCGATTCATCTTAGAGCCGAATATTCTACCAGACATCAGTACCAACCATAATTACTAGAAATATGACATTGACTAAATCTGCCAATACCGGAAAGGATTGTCTTCGACAACCATCAGGTAATCAGCAGGTTAATTATCTGCGCCCAGTAATTGAAAAGGTATTGTTTAATCATAGAGCTGCGCAAACTGAGCTCCCGCCATGATTTAACTGCAATTGTGGCGATCTATCTTAGTGATTTTCTTTCGCAAAAATATCTGTTCACGAAGCCAAGCTAAAGGTATGGCCGTTTATTCAATTTTTGATTTTTCTTGCAGAAAGACTCGGCGATACACCTTATTGAGGTAAGTAAATATTTTCTTAAGCTACTTGATTAATAACACTTAATTGCGTTTTGGGCTACATACTCTAAGCCAGCATAAATATAAAACTGTTACATTTTAACATCTTATACTTTAAATAAATAGAGGGAAGGTGGTGTAACATTTTTAAAATAAAAATTTTACAAGCTAATGAATATTGCATACAGTATAAATTATATTTAGTTTGTTTTGTATCCAGAAACAATAAACCGAGCGTTATCTATGAAGCTCACTAATAAAAATCAAACTATGGAAAAGATGATGAAAAGAACCGCACTTTATTTGGCAGTAGCCACTACTCTTATGTCAAACTCGCAAGTACTTGCTTCAGAGCACTCAAGTCATGTTTACAATCAAGAAAAAATGCCTAAGCATTTACGCACACCGTATCAAGGCGTAATGGATCAGGAAGACAGCAAGATAGTCGATCGAGATCAACTACCTCCAGTCTCAGTGAGAGGTAGCAATGTACAAAAGTTGCCTAAAAATATTGATGGCTCAGTGGCATCTCTTTGTCTTACCACTACTGATTTAGCTAGTGTTAATGGGCAACGTCGTATTGACATGTTAGAAACAAACACTAACTTTAGCTGCTTTGAGGATAATATGTGGGCTGTTGCTGATAATTTGAAAGCCACTTTATTTGATTCTGCGTCAATGACAGCTGTAGCCCAAAGAGCGCAAGAATTAGCCGCGCAATATGATGGTACCAATAGTAATGGGTTGCGCAATTTCATTAATTATCTCAGAGTCGGTTTTTGGGCCGTCACCACAAACCGCAACGCAAGTGTAACAACTGCGGTAAAAGGGTTTTTAGATGCTCTGGTCGCTAACCAAAACTATTACAATACTAACGATGAAAATGCTTTTAACGTAAAAGAAGCAATGATTTTAATGTTTATCGAAAACTGGCGTAGCCGCTATATCAATACAGGCATTGGTTGGTTACAACGCTACGATGTTAATTGGGGCGCAAATATGCAGCGTTTGTTAACAAAAACATTAACTCTGTTTTACCGAGGTCGTAATGACCAAGCGTTTAAAGCAGCTGTAGAGCAAGACCGAGCATTAGTGGACGCCCTTAAAAACTTTTTATCTAGCAATGAAAACTTAATTGGTCATATCCGTGAATATCAGTACAACGATGCTGCAAATGAGCTAGCTCGGTTACTAGGAATTGGTGGGCAAACTTACCAAGAAGTAAAGGTAATCGTACGCGACTTTTTAGCTACCCACACTATGACGGGTGATCATAGTACGGCTTGGCTCAATATGGCGGGCCAAGTTGATTATTATGACAACACTAACTGTAACTATTACAATACCTGTAATTATAAACAAACACTTGAGGCAACTGTATTACCTATTACTTACAATTGTTCTTCAACGCTACGAGTCCGCGCCCAAGAGTTAACTAACAACCAACTTGTTGGCATTTGTAATGACTTGGCTATTCAAGAAACTTACTTTCATAATAAGCTCAACACCGCTCATACCCCCGTTGCTGACGATAACAACGATACACTTGAGCTTGTTATTTATAACAGTTCGTCTGAATACAAAAAGTTTTCTGGCATCTTGTTTAATCACAGCACAGATAATGGCGGCATATATTTAGAAGGGGATCCTTCTGTGCCAGGCAATATTCCTCGATTTATGGCACATGAAGCGGAGTGGTTGAGTGACTTCACTGTATGGAATTTGGAACATGAGTATGTACATTATTTAGATGGTCGATTTAACAAAAAAGGAAACTTTCAAGATGGTAAGAATCATAAGACAGTATGGTGGAGTGAAGGCTTAGCTGAGTATATTTCTAAGAAAGATTTTAATGATGATGCCATTGAAGAAGCCCGTAAAAATACATATAAGCTAAATGACTTATTCAATACTAATTATGATGACCATGGCTCAACACGAATTTATGACTGGGGCTATTTAGCTGTTCGTTACATGTTCGAAGAGCAACAGGCTGACATCAATGCATTACTCATAGAGTTACGCAATGGTGATTATGTTGGTTTTGATAACTACCTTGCTAATATTAGTACTCAGTACAATAGCAACTTTTCAAGTTGGCTACAAACCGTTGAGAGTACCAAGGATAATAATGATGATACTGGCGCGTTAACTAATGGACAGTCTGTCACTGTCAACTCTGATGGTACTGAACTTCCAGCTTACTTTATTGATGTTCCAGTCGGAGCGACAAATCTAGTAATTCAAACTAGTGGTGGTACAGCTGGAGATGCTGACTTACATGTTAATTTTGGTAGTGAAGCAACACATACCGATTATGATTACCGCCCATGGAAAAGCGGCAGCAACGAAACCGTTTCAGTTCCCTCTCCACAAGCTGGTCGCTGGCACATTATGATTAGTCCGTACGGTAATCAGGCAATGGCTAATGTTAATTTAACGGTTAGTTGGACAGAATCAGATGGAGGAACTCAGGTTGAGGATGCTTGCGTAGAAAACCCCCCAATAAGTTCAGGCTCACTTTCATCAGGGAGTGCGGTATGCCTCGATGGTAGTCGTACCAGCTATATGTCAATTTGGGTACAGCTGGTAAGTCTTCGCTTAGCTTCTCTACGGGACATGGGACTGGTGATTTAACTCTATACCATAAAGCGGGTGGCTGGCCAGACACAAGCTCTTACGATAATACGTCTGCCACCGCTGGTAATAGCGAGCATATCACGATTAATAATCCAAGCGTTTCTTGGCATTACTTAATGGTAACAGAGCTGCATAGTGGTGCGGCTTTATTAGCAGTAATTGAGTAATATTTCTGAAATTAAAAGCTCGTAACCTGTATCAATATCGGTTGAATTAATTTAAGAATGAGGAATTATATTAGCTTCGTTAAAAATGTCTCATTTAGCGAAGCTTTTACCCTGACTACAAGGATGCAGCTCCTGAGTCAGGGTGAGAGCATACTTTGTTAACTACCATTAATCAAAGACAAGCTCTGCCTTGAATTCACCGTCAAAACTGGCCCGAACAGACTTGCCACGTATCGAATTTTTACGGCCTGTGTGCTGTGTTACCAGATTGCGAACAACCCGTCTAAACAGTGCCATATTTTCTGCCGAAATTGGCTCGTTGATCTGCCAAGCGCCTTCCTTTGAGAAAGAACGTACCTGCGTATGAAGGAGTAACAATTGCAGAAGAGTTGAGGAGAAATATCCAAAATAGCTCTAACCGCTTTAGTTCTAATGAAAAGTTTAAACTAATAGCAAGCTTTGGAGCTTCGACTTTCCCTGAACACGAAGAAACCATAGATAAGCTAACTGAAGAAGCTGATAAGGCGCTTTATAGGTCAAAGGAAAGTGGTAGAAACTCAGTGAATTTAGCTTACAATACTAGAATGTGTTGAACTTTACAGTATAAAAAGCAAACAGCATTTGGGTTAGTTATAATACTTTCGCCAAAAAACAAACAACTTCCCCCAAATGCCTAGACTAATGCTAACAGATGAAAGCTGGTTATTACTATCCAGAATTATGTATTTAAAAGGACGAATTTATAATAAGCCCGAACACAGAATGACGCTTGAAGGTATTTTATATCGTATGAGAACAGGTATCCCTTGGCGTGATTTGCCACGTGAGTTTGGTGATTGGAGTGCTGTTTTTAGACGTTTTAATTTATGGTCTAAGAAAGGTGTCATGACTGAAACCTTTGAGTTTCTCTCTCGTTTAAATGACCCTCAGTGGTTATTTATTGATGGAAGTATTGTGAAGGCTCATCAAGATGGAGCAAGCGTTAAAGCAACTCACGAACAGGCAATAGGTAAAAGTCGCGGTGGTAATTCGACCAAAATACATTTGGCTGTAGATAGCGTAGGTCTTCCTGTTCACTTTGAACTATCTGGAGGCCAAGCTCACGATGTTAGTTATGACGAGCCACTTATTTTATCGTCGCCCAAAGCAGAGGTCGTTGTAGCAGATAAAGGCTACGACAGCCAAGCATTAAGAGAGTTGATTGAAAGCCGTGATGGACAGCATGTCATTCCGAGAAAAGGGAATAGCAAACAGGGTAATGATGATATTGATTGGTGTCTTTATCGTTACAGGCATTTGGTTGAAAATGCATTTCTGAAGATAAAAAAGTACCGAGGGGTTGCAACTCGTTACGATGTACTAGTTACGATGTACTAGCTCAGACTTGATCTGACAGTTACCCGTTCTTCAATCGGTGACTGTCAGTTTAGATTTGAGCTAAATTCTTTTCCGCCCAAATCGATTTTCCATCTAGCAATGTTTCCAGTGGCGTTCTGCCACAGCACACTTTTCCTTGATGAGTTCGGTCATTATTGTAATAAACCATCCATTCGTCCAGATCCTTTTGCAATTCTTCTAACGAGCTATAGAGTTTTTTACGGAACGTAATCTGATAAAACTCATTCAGGATCGTTTTATGGAATCGCTCGCAGATACCATTAGTTTGAGGTGACATCGCCTTTGTTTTCGTATGGTCAATATCATTAATCGCCAGATAAAGTTGATAGTCATGATGCTCGACTTTACCGCAATATTCAGTACCTCGGTCAGTTAAAATTCGTAGTATAGGCAACTCATACTGCTCGAAGTAAGGGAGAACCTTGTCATTGAGTATGTCGGCTGCTGTAATCGGTGTTTTGGTCGTATAGAGCTTTGCAAACGCTACTTTGCTGTATGTATCAACGAACGTTTGCTGATAGATACGGCCAACACCTTTTAGGTTGCCAACATAAAACGTATCTTGTGAGCCTAGATAACCTGGATGCGCAGTTTCAATTTCACCACAAGCTTCATCATCGTTTTTCTTTTTCTCAAGTGCAGCGATTTGGCTGTCAGTTAAGAGAATGCCTTCGCTAGCTACTTTATCTTCTAAAGCTTTCAAACGCTTCTTAAAGTTCTCTAAGTTATGACGCAACCATATTGAACGAACACCACTGCCTGATACAAATACACCTTGTTTTCTAAGTTCGTTGCTTGTTCTGTGCTGGCCGTGGCTGGGTAGTCAATAGCGTACTTAACTACTGCTTGCTCAGTGACTTCATCTACTCGATTTTTAATATTTGGAGACCTGCGGCTTTTATCAATTAACGCATCCAAGCCACCGTCTTCGACTAGTTCTTGGTAGCGATAAAATGTGTCTCTTGAAACACCCATGACCTTACAGGCTTTAGAAACATTACCTAATTCTTCAGCAAGATTAAGTAATCCAGTTTTGTGTTTTATGATTGGGTTGTTAGTATGCAACATGAGAGTTACCACCTTTTAGGTTGTTTTGATTAAAAGATTCGACACCTTTATCAAAACGGGTAACTCTCAATTTTTCAAATCGAAATGTCAGATCAAGTCTGAACTAATTCAGCTAGAAATTATCATAGCATGCTCGCTTTAGCCTTCTCATTAATGTGGCTACCTATGTGGGTTGATTGAATTACGTACACCAAAGATCAACAGGCTCTAAATGATTGTGAATAATACCATATATGGACTCTC
>NZ_RCSQ01000181.1:0-23031 GCF_004103255.1 Pseudoalteromonas sp. PS5 | reverse complement strand
TTTTTATTTGCGAGATATTGTACTAATTTAACTTGATACTTGCTCGAGTTGAAGACGTAATATGCCGAGAACCGCATTAAATGTTTTTCATTTAGCATAGCTAGATAGCCATCTAACCATATGATTCTCGGCAAAATTTTCTTGCCTCAATATAACGCTCTTCGTTGAGCAATTGGTATTATAAGTTTTCCTTAAACAGCTTGTATATACGGCGGTATTCATCCAACCAACTTGATGGCTGTCTGAAACCATGTGGTTCCACCGGATAAATTGCGGTTTCAAAGTCTTCCTTTTCTAACTCAATCAAACGTTGTACAAGACGCACAACATCTTGGAAAAACACATTATCATCGACCATAGGTGCGTTGATGAGGAGTTTGTTTTTCAACCCTTCAGCATGGTATATAGGTGAGCTGCGCTCGTATGCTATTGGGTCCACATTCGGCCGGTTAAGAATATTTGACGTGTAAGGGTCATTGTAATAAGCCCAATCGGTTACCGGACGCAGTGCAGCACCTGCTTGGAACAGGTCAGGCTGAGTGAATAACGCCATAAAGGTCATAAAGCCGCCATATGAGCCGCCGTAAGTTCCCACTGCGCCACGGTCAACGTTTGCATTATCAACCATCCACTCTACACCATCTGCCAAATCTTCAATTTCTGGTTTACCCATATGGCGATAGATAGCAGTTCTCCAATCACGTCCGTAGCCTTTCGAGCCACGATAGTCCATATCCATGACAACATAGCCTTCACTAGCTAGGAGTGAGTGGAACATAAACTCTCTAAAGTAGTTGGACCAACCCATATGCGAGTTTTGCAAGTAGCCCGCACCATGGTTGAAGATAACCGCTTTACGATTTTTACCGGTTTCACCTTCTTGATAGTCGGCGGGGTAATATACTTTTGCATAGACAGGCTCACCTTGATGACTAGAAGGCACAGCTACAATTTTTGGTGCAATTAACTTTTTATTTAAAAATGTGTCTGAAACAGTGTTTGTTAATCGAGATACTGAGGCTTTTGGTGCTGCGTCTGCAACGTAAAGCTCAGGTGGCATCATGATTTTAGAGTGTGTAAGTAAAAGCTGTTGTTCATTTGGGCTTAGCTGATAATCCGTAAGGCCATCTAAATCTGTGATTTGCTCGTCTTGCCCTGTCTCTAAGTTTACACGATAGATTTCATATAAGCCCGGGTGCTCTTTATTCGCCTTATAGTAGATAAACTTGTTATCTGAAGTTAAGGTCGGCTCTGAGACTACAAACTTACCAGCAGTCATTGCCTTTGCTTTGCTATTAAGTGGTTTCAGATATAGTTGGCTGTAACCTGACTGTTCAGAAAGGTAATACAGTGTATTCTGATCATTTAGCCAGCCAAAATCATTGTAGGTATAATTGATCCACGCATTGTCATGAAGACGGTGCTGTGAGATGAATTGCTGCTTATCGAAATCCACCGTGGCGATCCAGCGATCTTTATTATCCCATGCGCCTAACATGACAGCTACCTGTGAGCCATCACTGTTCCACCTGATAGCAGATTGATTCCAACCCCAAGTATCTATCAGGTTAATGTCACGAGGTACCTTTTTGCTGTTATAGGTTCCGCCGTTAGCCTCAGCATTTTCACGTTTAACCTCGGCTAATACGTCCTCATCAAAACCAGGTAATGTGTCGTAACTTAGTGTTGCTTGCTCAGCAAGGTTTAAATCAATGAAAATGATTTCCGAACTCATTGGCTCTGTATCAGCCACTCGACGGCGTGCTTTAACCGGATCGATATCGCCATTTTGACTCACGTAATTAGGCATAATGTCGGTATCTGCACGACTAGGTTTGTTATCGGTTATGACAGCAATAAGCTTATCTCCTGTCGGCGCCAAGCTTACAGACACTAATGCCTTGCCTTTGCCTAAGTAGAATTGATTGCCTTGAATACTGGCATTTTTGGTGTCAATCTCTTGCGCGCGAGCTTCACGGTCTTTACTATTTTTATGCGTTAGTGCCACAAATTGAATAAGCTTGTGCTGTTGCTCAGCAATATAGCCACTGGGCTCTTTCACCCCTTGTGGTTTATCGGCCAAATGTAACTTAACTAGCTCTTTGGTTAGGCCAGTTTTTAAATCCACGGCAAATAACGCATTACCAGCGCGGTAAGCTAAACGATTGTCTGTTAAAAACTGCGGTGCATATTCATAAGCTGATGAGTGAGTAACTTGTGTTAAATCGCCTGACTCTATGTTTTTTACGAATATGTTTCCTTTGAACTCATACGATTGCAATGTTCTATCTGAATTGTAAATCGCATTTTGGGCACCAACCGCGTGTAATTCAGCAAGTGACACCTTTGTACTTTTTTGTTTATTGCTAACTGCAAAAAGATCCCTTAACTCGTTTCCTGCTTGCTTGCGTTTGTAATAAATCGTGTCGCTATCAGCACCCCAGAATGCACTTTCAGGCTGACGTCCTAGCCAGTCAGGATGTGCCATTGCTTGTTTTAAAGTGATCTGCTCACTGCCAAAATCAACAGGAGTCGTTACAACAGGCGAAACGGAATTATTTGTTGCAACATCCTTGGTTTGCTGGCTTACTTCGGTCGTTTGGCAACCTGAAAGAAAAAGGCTTGAGGCTACAGCCACTGAGATAAGAGAGAGTTTTAACATGTGCTTTCTTATAAGTGATTAAATTTGCCTAATTTAAGCAGAAAGCCAGCGGAATATCGAATAATTTAAGATTAAAGACCGCATGGGTGGGACAAAAAAAGGCCAGCATGGGATGCTGGCCAAATACTCTCTGCGCTCACATAGTCGTTGATGGACAACGAGTATGAAGTGAGGCCTATCCACGCCTCATTAAAGTAGACAGTACATTTGAAAAAGAGTTCCAAAAAAACAGCAAAAAAATAAACTTTTTTAATGTTATTAAAAATTGCATTTTTATCAGGGAGCTAGAGCCACTAGCAAGCTTGTGAGAAACTAGGTGTTGAAGGAGTTAATAATAAAACTTAACTCCTTCTAAAATGTGTTAATTTAAGACTAACTGCTGTGCAGTGTCCATCACACCGGGGTAATGCTGCTCTGGTAAAATGTCGGCCAGCTCAGCCAGTACTTCACCTAATTTGTGTAGAGAGTCTGCTGAAACATTAATGTGTCCAACTTTGCGTCCTGGTTTTGCAGATTTACCATACCAGTGGCTAGTGACTCCAGGTATTGCGAGTACTTGTGGTGGGATATGCGCTTGTCCTAACACATTTATCATAGCAGTTGGACGCAGTAGATTTGTATCACCGATAGGTAAACCCGCTACAGCACGAATGTGGTTTTCAAACTGACTTACGTGAGCGCCCTGTTGAGTCCAATGACCTGAGTTGTGAACTCTTGGAGCAATCTCATTAACCAGTAACTGCCCTTCAACATCAAAGAATTCGATAGCTAAAACACCAACATAATTCAGCTCATTGGCGAGCTTGGAAAATGCTTCTTCTGCTTGAGCTTGAATACTCGCCTTTTCTTTACCTGCAAGAGAAAGCGTCAGTACACCATTTGTGTGCTGATTTTCTGTCAGAGGATATATTTTGCAATCGCCCTCTTTTGTTCGAACACCAATAATTGATACTTCGCGATCAAATGGGATCATTTTTTCCGCAACAATAGAGTGAGGCTGCGCTTGTGTACCTGCTTGCAAAAATGCTGACATTTCATCCCAGATTGCATCGATTTCTGCTTCTGACTTTACTCGCCATTGCCCTTTTCCATCGTATCCCGCTTGGCAAGTTTTAACCACCAATGGCATACCAAGTTCTTCAATTGCGTCAAGAAAGTGGGATCTATCTGTGATAATTTTAAACGGTGCACATGGTACTTTGGTTTTGTCCAAGAGTGCTTTTTCTTTTGCTCTGTCTCCACCCGTCGCAATGGCTTCAGCACCGGGATAAAACTTACCACTTTGTTGGCATAAAGCCAGTATATCCAGTGGGATATGTTCAAACTCAGCAGTAATCGCATCGGCACTTTCGATTGCTTGTTGAAGTGACTCTGATGTCGTTGTAAAAGTAACGGGGTTTATTACTGTTTTACTACCAACATCGTAAGCAAGCACTTTGATATCTAGATGAGTTGCTGACAGACTCATCATACGAGCCAACTGGCCCGCACCTAAAACAAGAATATTCATGTTACTTCGCAGGGTCTGGGTTAGCTAATACGGTGTCTGTTTGCTCTTTTCTGAACGCTTCTACCTTTGCAAATATTTCAGGCTGTTGACAACCTAAGATTTGAGCTGCTAACAATCCTGCATTTGCAGCACCGGCATCACCAATTGCAAGTGTGCCTACTGCAACACCTTTTGGCATTTGGCAAATAGAAAGTAATGAATCAACACCGTTTAGGGTCTTCGATTTTACTGGAACTCCAAGTACCGGTAAGCTAGTGAATGCGGCTGCCATACCTGGCAAATGTGCAGCGCCGCCGGCACCTGCAATAATTACTTTGATCCCACGCTCTGCTGCCGTCGAAGCGTAGTCAGCCAGAAGCTGAGGTGTGCGGTGAGCAGAAACCACCTTTGTTTCATACTCGATACCAAACTTTTCCAACATTTCGGCTGCATGCTGCATTGTAGGCCAATCTGATTTTGAACCCATAATGATGCCAACGGTCATAATAATTCCTCGACTAATTTTGAACGATACAGAGCTAAGGCCCTTCATGCCTTAGCTCGGCGCATTATACCTGAGTTCGTCTTTAATGCGAAGAATCAACTTATTGGAACAATCGGAGGAGTGATTACCAATTCAAAACTTACTTTTTTGCAGTTATTGGACTGCGTAGTAACGTGGTTCTATCCATGTACAGCCTTACGCACCGACTATTCAACATATGGAAACGTCAATCCAATGAGTAAAGTAAAATCTGAGCTGTGCCTAACTTCTGGCTCTACTTTCATTAGTTTGTACTGTTAATTCTAGACCTTTAGCTCTTTTAAGGTGAGCAAAGAAAGATTTTGGCCCCATAATCAAACATAAAACAGCCAACCCCCCTGGCAACAAAACAAGCTTTAATATTGGTCCTAGTACATAACTATAAAAGCCAATGAACGGCATAAAAAGTATATATCCTATGAATAAACGCAACTGCTGCATGGTCGAGACTCCTATCTTTTTTTGAGCGTGCTCAATTATAATAATGAGCGCGCTCAAAAAATGCAAATTATATCTGAAATTACTTATAACCGTGCTACAATTGCCTGCAAATAAAATGGTAACCTTATGAAAAAAAGAGAAATTACATATAAGAAGATCCTAGAGTCAGGTTGGCTGCTGTTCCAGCAAAAAGGCTTTGAAGAGACTACTACAAGGCAAATTGCTCAACAGGCAGGTGTTGCCACGGGCACGGTATTTGCGCACTTTCCTACTAAGCTAGAGATTTTAAAAGTAGCGATGTACGAACAGATAGAGCAGCTTATAGCACAAGCCCAAAAATCTGATACTCAACACAGTGCCAGCTTGAAGCTTAGGCATTATGCTAAATACTTATTTGCCTTTTATCTTGATAATCGCGCGTTTAGTAAAGAACTAATAACTGGGATAATCTGGCAGAGCCATTTTTTCTCTGTTCAGTTGGACTTATTTAAGCAGCTACTTTTTAGTGAGCAGGAATATGATGAATTAAAAGCTTCGGTAATGATGGATTGCTACTTTATGACGGTAATTGAAGGGTTAAATGATGAGGCCTCTTCTGTTGACGATCTTATCTATAGATTATCACAAAAGTTAAAATTAATTAGTAACCAAAGTGTATGATGTGTTCCTTTTGAAATATTCATGTAATTTAACTTGTACTTTTGTACAGATGGCCATATAAATGCAGCAAGGGCTGATGTAATAAGCAAGTGCTTGGGAAAAGTTACTTAGTTCCTTACTTTGTCTAATGAGGTCAAAATGAAACGCGTCATCTTATTCTTGATAACTAACTTAGCAGTTATGCTGGTGTTAGGGATCGTGCTATCTATTATAATGTCTGTATTTGGCATATCTAGCCGTAGTTACACTGGCATTATGATTATCGCCGCCGTATTTGGGTTCGGTGGTTCCTTTATTTCATTGTTTATGTCCAAATGGGTGGCTAAAAAGTCCACTGGCGCAGTTGTTATTGAACAGCCACGTAACGAGACTGAACATTGGCTAGTATCAACTGTAACGCAGCAGGCTAAAAAAGCAGGAATTGCTGTGCCTGAAGTTGCAATTTATGATAGTCCTGAAATGAACGCTTTTGCTACAGGTCCTAGTAAAAATAACAGCCTAGTTGCTGTTAGTACAGGCCTGCTGCATAACATGAGTCAAGACCAAGCCGAAGCGGTATTAGCGCATGAAGTATCACATATCGCTAACGGTGATATGGTTACGCTTACGTTGATCCAAGGGGTGGTTAATACCTTTGTTATCTTCTTTGCTAAAGTATTAGCTGGGATTGTAGATAACTTCTTGAATAGTGATGAAGAAGAGTCAGGCGGTAGTTGGACGTATTTTATCTTCGATATGATCTTCCAAATACTGTTCGGGATTTTAGCTTCTGTCGTCGTTGCCTACTTTAGCCGTAAACGCGAATTTGCAGCTGATAAAGGCGCAGCAGACTTAGTTGGTGCACATAAAATGCGTTCAGCTTTAGAGCGTTTAAAGCATAACCACGAATCGCAGCTTGAAGGCTCAATGATGGCTTTTGGCATTGCATCTGGTAAATCAGTGGCTGATTTCTTTGCATCACATCCACCGCTAGATGAGAGAATCAAAGCATTATCGTGATAGAATGTAGATAGATTACAGGGCAGCGCTTAGCTGCCCTTTTTTATAGCGAAATACGATATAACCCGTCACTTACACAGCAAAACCCTAATCGTGATAATAAGTTAAGCGAGCGATAATTTTTAGGAGATACCCTTGCTATCACTGTAGAACAAGCAAATGGTAGTTGTTTTGCTTGTTTAAATAGGTGACTGAGTGCTTCAAACATCAACCCACTCCCCCAATACTCAGGTGAAAGTTCGTAGCCTACATAAATGCCATCAGGCTCTTCATGTTCTAGATAAAAGCCAACACACCCAATGATCGTGTTGCTCTTTTTGCAAATAAGGCAAAAGCGCCCTCCAATTCGTTCATACAACCGCTCAATATCCATCTGGATCATACACTTTAAATCTACTTCCGTGAGATTATCACCATAATCATTAAAGGCTTTGACTTGTGGTAAATTGAGTAACGGAAGTAATTGACTACAGTCTCTATGACGAATTGGTCTAATAACCAGTCTTTTGGTTACGAATTCCATTTAAGGCCTACACAAATAAGTGATTGATGCAATAGTAGCACTATTGGTAACGATTGGATCTTTCAATTTTATGATTTATTGGAATGTTTTATAATATCCATTTTTGGGAATAGTATAAATGAGCGAAGAATTCAAAGTTATCCCACCTACAACAAAAGTTTATTGCCCAGAGCGAGGCGAAGGCTGGACATTAACAGGCATTACAGGAATAGATGAAAACGCGTCAGTGATGTTTTCTGGGGTGCGTTACACTATCTCAGCAAAAGAAATCATAGGTTCTTTATTGCCCAATTATGAAGCAAAACACAAAGCCGAGTAAATACACCTTGATAGCGGCTAAAATAAGCCGCTGTCAAGATCACTTAGCTATACCGAAGACGGCAAATTAAACAACGATAGCAGCGAAGCACGCAGTTGTAGTTTTGGCGTCCCATCACTGTATGGTGCAGTTGCAAGTAACGGACAATCTAAACGCAGTTTAAGGCTCTCAAGGTTTTCTTCAAACACAGCCATATTAGGATCCACTTGATTGGCAATCCAACCCACCAAATTAAGCCCTTTTTGTTTTATCGACTCCGCGGTTAAAAACGCGTGGTTTAAACATCCAAGCTTCATACCTACCACCAAAATGACCGGAAGCTGGGCCCGCGCCACCCAATCATATAGATATTCTGTGTCATTGATAGGTAGCGCCCAGCCACCTGCGCCTTCACACAATATATATTCAGCCCCCAATTGGGTTAGATCTTCGTATCGAGCATGTAATTTATCAACGGTGATCTCAACATTCGCCTGCTTTGCCGCAATGTGAGGAGCAATAGGTGGAGCAAAACAAAACGGATTCACTTGTTCGTAGGTACCATGCACAGTCGCCGCTTCCATTAGGCTGATAGCATCAACATTAACTAACTCACCAAACGCCTCTTCTGCATCAGCTGCAATGGGTTTAAAACCAATAGCTTGCTTAGTATGCTTTGCTAATAGCCTTAACAACAAGGTAGAGATGTAGGTCTTACCTACTTCGGTATCTGTTCCGGTTATAAAATATGCGTGTTTCATTTTTGTAGTTCCAAAAAGCCCACTTGATAACTTACATCAAAACCGCAGCCACTTTGCGGATAATGTCCTAATAAACGCCTAAACGCCGTCTTACCCAATAGTCCTTGGCGCTTTGTTGGCGCTTTAACGTCATTGGCACCGATTTTTTTAACTGAGCGCAACGCCTTGAGCGCAGAATCATATCTATCGATTAAGGTTTCTTCTTGTGTCCAAACTACCTTAAACCCTGCTTTTTCAGCAAATTTGCTAAGTTGCGTTAAAGTATGGAACGTATTGACATGACTACACTCATCAATTGCTTGCCAAGCAGTGTTGATTTCGGCTAATGAGCCAGTTAATACCGAGCTAAGTATCACACGCCCCTGATTTTTTAATACTCTATAAAGCTCTTGAAATAGCATTTCAGGTGAATTGGACCATTGAATAGCAAAGTTACTAAACACTAAATCGATGCAGTTTGCTTGCAGCGCCAATTTGTCCATATCGCAGCAAACACTCACGCTCAAATTTACTTGGCTTGCGAGCATTGTATAGCTTAGATCTGCACCTAGATATTGGGTGGTATACCCTTTGAGTCTGTGGTAGTTTTCATGAGGCCCACACCCCAAATCAAGCAAACAAGGAAACATACGCACTACCCCCGGCTCGCTATTGTTCTGAGCTAAACGAGAGAACAATATGTTTGCGGCTTGCTTTTGTACATTGGCGTGTTGTGAGTACGTTTTCGCGGCTTTAGAAAAACACTTAGCAGTTTGTGTTACTTCTGCTTTACTCATGACACCTCCACTAGAGCAGAAACTAGATATTCGATATCTTGAGTACTGTGTTCTGCCGTGATTGTTATACGTAAACGCGCTGTATTTTGAGGTACGGTCGGCGGCCTTATCGCCCCTACCCAAATTCCTTTTTGCTTGAGCTTATTTTGTGTTGCTATCACATTTTCGCTCGTGCCGAATACCAATGGCTGGATGGCTGTGTCGCTTGGAATAGGTGATAGGTTAGTGGCACTAATTAACTTTTTAAAATACGCAATGTTCCTCGACAATTTGTCCCTAGACTCTGTAGCCAACAACAATCGATTAAGCTGGTGTAAAGCCACACTGGCCATAATTGGCGATAATGCCGTGGTATAAACAAACTCACGGTTAAATTGCACCAAATATTCGATAACCTGCCGACTGGCTAATACTGCAGCCCCTTGGCAGCCCATAGCTTTACCAAACGTTACCACTAGTATTTCTGGTTTGATACCTGTATCTACTGTTCCTAGACCATTTTCACCAATCACTCCGAAGGCGTGGGCATCATCAACCATTAGCCATGAAGAATGGGATTGCGCGAGTTTACTTATTTCAACAATAGGTGCGGTATCTCCATCCATAGAAAATACGCCTTCCGTAACTATTAATTTGTTGTTAGCTTTTGTTTTTTCCAGTCTCGACCTTAAGTGGTTCAGATCATTATGGTTAAAGCGCACAAATTTAGCATTTCCGGCTAATCCACCATCTATTAAGCTGGCATGATTTAACTTATCTTGAAACACCGCTGCACTAAATTGCTTTTCCCCGGAGGTGAATAATGCTTTGAGTGTACTGGTATTCGCAGCAAAACCACTTGGAAATAACAGCGCAGCTTCATAGCCAAGTGCGTCACACAATTGACTTTCAAGCTGTTGATGTACGCTCAAATACCCTGTTACCAATGCCGAGCTTCTGCTTCCAGCCTCTATGGAGACCAGCTGAGTAGCATCTAGTTTAGTCGCAAGGCCAAGATAATCATTGCTTGCAAAGTTAAGGTAATGCTCACCGGCAATCGTAATTCGACTTGCACACGCATGCTCTACTAACACGCGCTGCCTAAAAAGCCCTTCAGCGCGACGCGTTGCAAGGGCTTGCGTTATATATGAAAATGACATCAATTAGTTTGCTTCGTAGAACAACTCTGACGTCGCTTTATCGGCAATAGCTGAACTTAACGATGCTTCATAGGCTTCATCTGAATAATCTTCCCGCGTCTCAGGGTTCATGCCCAACTTTTTGATCAGATTCATATCTGCATCTGCTTCTGGATTCTCTGTGGTCAGTAGCTTATCGCCGTAAAATATAGAGTTTGCACCGGCAAAGAAACACATAGACTGCATTTGTTCATTCATTGCAGTTCTACCTGCAGATAAACGCACATAACTATGTGGCATCATAATACGCGCGACGGCAATCGTACGAATAAACTCAAAATGATCTAAGTCATCAACATTTTCAAGTGGCGTGCCCTTAACCTTAACAAGCATGTTAATCGGTACACTTTCAGGTTGCTTTGGTAAGTTTGCGAGTTGAATCAACAGACCATAGCGATCAGATGCCTGCTCTCCCATTCCAACGATACCACCAGAGCATACCTTCATACCTGCGTCTCTAACATGGTCAAGCGTATCCAAGCGGTCTTGATACGTTCTTGTGGTAATAATTTGCTCATAATACTCAGGAGAGGTATCCAAATTATGGTTGTAATAATCAAGGCCAGCTTCTCGTAGCGTATGTGCCTTTTGATTATCAAGCTTACCCAAGGTCATACAGGTTTCTAGACCAAGCTCTTTAACTTCTTTGACCATTTTGGCGATGTACGGCATATCTCTGTCTTTAGGATCGGACCACGCTGCCCCCATACAAAAGCGCGTTGCCCCTTTTTCTTTCGCCAGCTTTGCTTGAGTTACAACCTTTTCCACTTCCATCAAGCGCTCACGCTCTAGATCTGTTTTATAGTGGCCTGACTGCGGACAGTATTTACAATCTTCGGGGCAAGCTCCCGTTTTGATAGACAGCAAAGTTGAGATCTGTACTTCATTGGGGTTGAAATTTTTGCGGTGAATGCTTGCAGCATAAAAAAGTAAGTCATTAAAAGGCATAGTGAACAGCGTTTTTACTTCTTCATGTGTCCAATCGTGTCTTAGCGCGCCTAATTCCATATTTTCATTCTCTTTTTATTCTTGCCTAAATTTAGCGCACGGATACCGTGTAGTGGTTAAATTTAGAGCATTCAAACTGACGGTGATTGGCTTAGTCTACTTCTTAGCTTAGTATTGTCAACGTTGTACGTGCCCACAAGGTTTACAAATGAACAATAAACAAACAATTGATATTGAATTTGATCGCCAGCACATTTGGCATCCCTACACCTCAATGATTGACCCTTTGCCAGTCTATCCAGCCAAAAGAACGTTTGAAAACAAAATTGAGCTTGAAACGGGTGAAATACTCATTGATGGTATGGCCTCTTGGTGGAGCGCTGTACATGGCTATGGCCACCCAGAAATAATCACGGCAATAAAAAACCAAGCTGACACCATGAGTCATGTCATGTTTGGTGGTCTAACCCACCAGCCTGCCGTTGACTTATGCAAATTACTTATAGAGCTAACCCCTGCACCACTGAATCGAGTTTTTCTCGCCGACGGCGGCTCTGTTAGTGTGGAAGTGTCAATCAAAATGGCTATTCAATATTGGCTGAGCAAAGGCAAAAGAAATAAGACCCAAATTATGACGGCCAAAAAGGGCTATCACGGTGACACATTCGCAGCCATGAGTGTGTGTGATCCTGTCAACTCCATGCACGCGATGTATCAAGGCTTTTTACCTGAGCAAGTGTTTGTCGAAGCTCCTAGTAGCAAATTTGAAGGCACTCAATGTCAAGAAGAGCTCAACCAGCTGGAAGCCGCTTTTGCAGCCCACCATGAAAATGTGGCGGCGTTTATTATCGAACCCATTGTGCAAAATGCAGGAGGCATGAACTTTTATCACCCTGATTACCTAAAAGCGCTTAGGAAGCTATGTGATAAATATGAAGTGCTGCTGATTTTAGATGAAATAGCCACTGGGTTTGGCCGTACTGGTAAAATGTTCGCTTGTGAACACGCCGATATTTCACCTGATATCATGTGTGTAGGTAAAGCACTCACCGGTGGTAATATGACACTAGCCGCGACCTTGGCTACAGAGGACGTGGCATTGGGTATTAGCCAAGGTGAAGCTAAGGTATTAATGCACGGCCCGACTTTTATGGGCAACCCACTTGCCTGCGCTGCTGCCGTCGCCAGTTTAACACTCCTAAAGCGTAAAGAGTGCGACGCCAATATTAAACGAGTATCTCAAGCGCTAGAGGCACTCAAGCGTTGTCAAAATCTAAGTGTAGTAAAAGCAGTCAGAGTGCTTGGTGCAATCGGCGTTGTTGAAGTAGATAGAGTGGTCGATGTTGCCAAAATTCAAAAGTTCTTTATTCAAAAAGGCGTATGGATAAGACCATTTGGCAAACTTATTTATATCATGCCTGCATATATTTCATCTGATAAAGACATCTTAACATTAGCTGATGCCATTTATGCAGCAATTGCAGGTGATCATTTTTAATTGGTAATTTTAAAGGAGTTAGGTCTAATTAACGAGCTAACTCCATTAAACTAAGCCAAAGAGATTACCACAAAGCTGTTAAGTTGCATTTTTTCGAACTTTCCGACATTTGTACCTGAAATGATAATAGCAGCATGTTACTATGTTCGTTTTTATAATTTGCAAGTGAGAAAGAGACAAACTAAATATGCAGCAAACCGTCAAATTGCAGCCAGCTGAAGCTTACCAGCCACCTCGTTTTACCGTTTATCAGCACCGCCAGATCGATAAGATTGAGCAGTTAGATAAACTGCCAGAGCACCTGCGCTTTCAAATGAAAGTCGTTGCCAACGTATTTCCTTTTCGCGTTAATAATTTTGTAATTGAAGAGCTTATCGACTGGGACAAAGTGCCTAACGATCCTGTATTTCAATTAACCTTTCCACAGCGTGGTATGTTGGATGACGAGTCTTACGATAAAATGGCTGCGCTGTTAAGTAAAGAACATACCCCAGAAGAGGTATTTAACCTTGCGACTGAAATTCGCCAAAAGTTAAATCCACACCCTGCTGGGCAAATGGAAAAAAACGTCCCTGAATATGAAGGTGAGCGTGTAGACGGGATCCAGCATAAATATAAAGAAACCGTTTTATTCTTCCCATCTCAAGGTCAATACTGCCATTCATATTGTACATTTTGCTTCCGCTGGGCTCAGTTTGTCGGCAAAGCAACAAGATTCAATAATAATGATGCCGAGCTACTTCATAATTACTTAGCCGAGCACACCGAAGTGACGGATCTTTTGATGACTGGTGGCGACCCTATGGTTATGCGCACTGTTAAACTACGAAAATATTTAGAAGCGTTGAAAGAGCCAAGATTTGACCACATTCGTACTATCCGTATCGGTACAAAGTCCCTCACCTTCTGGCCGTTTAGATATGTAACCGATCCAGACGCACAAGAGTTGCTAAAATTACTCAAAGAGCTTGTTGATGCAGGTAAACACGTATCAATTATGGCGCATGTTAATCACAAGCAAGAACTGCGTACAGAAGTCACCCGCGAAGCAATCAAGCTCATACGTAAGACTGGTGCTCAGATAAGAACACAAGCGCCTCTTTTAAATAATATAAACGTAGATGCAGATATGTGGGCTGAGATGTGGAAAGAGCAAACTCAGCTTGGCATGATCCCATACTACATGTTTATAGAGCGTGATACAGGAGCTAAGCGCTACTTTGAAATTCCACTACATAAAACGTGGGAAACCTTCCGTGAAGCTTATAAACAAGTGTCTGGAGTCAGCCGTACAGTGAGAGGCCCTTCAATGAGTGCAGGCCCTGGTAAAGTTGAAGTGTCAGGTGTGACTGAGATAGCCGGTGAAAAGGTATTTGTGCTGCGCTTTATTCAAGCACGAAATCCTGACTGGGTGCAGCGCCCATTCTTTGCCAAATTTGATGAAAATGCTCACTGGCTAGATGACTTAAAGCCAGCATTTGGAGAAGAAAAATTCTTCTGGCAAGACGAATACGACGCCATGTAAATGTAAAAACATCAAAAAAGCCAGCAAATTGCTGGCTTTTATTTGGCGCATTTAAATACCCTTGGGCTTGGATACAAAATGAGTTCACTCATCGCCTTTAAAATCACATTAAAGTATTTCCTTATCTAGCCAGATAGTTTTGCAAATAACTGGCTGCTAAAAGCATTAATTTGATGCTCAACACCGAACTTGCCTTCTATCGTCACATTGTATTGTACAGCAATTTTTTCAACGCCCTCCGACTCAAGAATTACCTTATAAACCTTGTGAGTTAACAACTTTTAATCTTTCGAAGTTTTACAAAGTTCCAATTTTTATTCTTTGGAAATAACGTCCTGATTGATGCGTTTGTCAGCTTGTGTTGCACGAATAAAATCAAGATCACTAGTGATAACTCCAATACCCGATGCGACAACGTCATTGTATGGTTGAGTGATCGGTTCATGTCGAGACCAAAGGTAAACATCCGAATCATAGCTCTGAAGTCTTGATGCTAGGCGTTCAGGATAGCCCCAGAAATACTTTGTCATCGAGGGAGGTATAAAAAGAACAGTGTTCCTACAGGACTCTGGAACTAACCCTGCCCATCCCACTAAAAGATAACCTATTGCGCAATTCTTGACACTATCAACGCTTGCTAACCGCAAAGATGGATCCTTATTTCGAAACCACTCCATACCTTTTGAAGAGGTGATGACAATATGGCTAGATATTTTTCCTGATAGATACTCATATAGAGTTTCGAATGAACGTATGTCGTTATTCTTTAGGTTTAACCAAAACTCATACTTTGGATATCGTTTATAAAACGCCTCTAACTTGGAAATCTCAAAACCTTACCCTCTAAATGGGAAGGTCGCACCATCGTCAAACGTGTATCCATATCCTGCATCAATACTTTTCAACTGCTCAAATGATGTTTTATGTACCGGCCCAGAGCCGTTTGTAGCACAATCTAATGTCCAGTCATGAATAACTACCAGTTGATCATCACTAGTTTTGTGCACATTTAGATGAATTACCTTAGCTCCGGCTGCGATGGAAGAAGCCACAGCTTCTAATGTGTTCTCAACTGAATTGGCCCTTGATGCTTTTATAGAAAGGGAGGTACAGCCAGTTTTATTTAATTTTTCATAGTTAACTGCGCTTCCACCGCCTCGATAGGCTACAATCTCGCCATGTCGCCGTAGGTCAGGAACGAATATATAAGCATTAATAACCCCTAGAGTAATTATGCAAGAAAGAGGAATCAAAAATATCTTAACTATTTTTATAAACATTTATTATCTGAATCCTTGATAAATAGTCGATGAAAGCTAACGCTCAATTAATAGGGTTAAAAATAGTGTGCTAAAATTTGTAAGGCACGAACAAAACCAACTGTTATTTGTCCGCGTTTACAACTTTGTTAGATGACACTAATTCAGTAATTATTGGAGGCTCATGAGCTAGGATTGATACGCACTCATTCAAACCAATAATTAGATACTCCCGTGCTTCACAAAGCTTGCCTGTCACGAAATGAGCTCGCGTTTTTTCTAAAGAGTTCCAACCACCTTCAATTACTTCAAAACACCAACCTTTAGTCAAATCACATTCGGACCAAAACTCACCCAAGTCACCTTCATCAAGAACCCTAAAGCCCCATGATGCATCAAAATTGGCTTTTATTTTCCAACTCTTTGACTCAACGATAATATCTAAACCGTTATTAGATAGTTTAACTTCATCAACTATCGTACTGCGATCTGATTTATATGGTGATTCAATTAATAGCACCTTAGGTTCGAATATCGTCATAGTCTTCTAACGCCGCCATAAGCGGTGAGTAATAGCTTGCTAAAATGTGGAACGAAGTGGAACCGAGCAAGCTGTTACGAATCCGACTTAATGGCCTTGTTAAGGGCACACTATGCACACAGGTATTTTAATTGGTTCTCAAGGTCTTCTATTAACCAATTTAGTTTACTATCTGATATCGGTGCTGCTAAATTTTCTTGTAGACGACTTAGTGATAACTGTTCTCTATCTCTGAATACAGCATCTAATTTATCTTTGGATATTACGGACTCAAAGATTTCAGCATTAAAACTTAACTTTGGTGATGCCTTTGATTTTAAGTCAGAATAAAAAATGGATTCTAAATTAAACATATCTCCCACTGATAAAAGCTTTTCCTCAGAGCTAACTATGTAAGCTGTATTTATTTCAGGAAGATTTGAAGGTGTTAACAAAAACTCAGGTAGCCTTAACAGGAGCAAATCCCAAGCGGTGGCTTTTAAGTTCTTAACAGCTTTTGCGAAAGACATATTTGGTTGTACGTTTACAAACTTACCAGCAAAATTTGAAAAATAATATAATGCTAGGTTTACTTCTCTAGCCATCAGAATGTTTAATTCTGAAGTCAAAAAGGTTTCGAACTCTTTGTTTTTATAAAGAATGTTTTTTTCATTTATAGTGGGATTCATAAAATGTATTAAAACCATCTTTAAAAGGCAAGCATAAGATACTCTTGTTAAGTCTATATAGTATTTCAATTCCTGTGAATCAACGAGGGATTTAGCCCAGTTAGCACCACAGTCATCAAAATTCGAAGCACCATATAAATCATAATAATGGTCTAATGCATCCTTTTTGTATTTAATCTCTTCGTTTTCAACGAAAGAAGACTCTTCCATACAATGTAACCTTAATATAGATGCTAACTTTTCACTTGAAGTCTTTACAAATTGCTCTTTAGAAGATTTAGCCATATTCTCGGCTAAATAAAACATAGGACTGTAGTCACAATTTAATTTTGAAACATGTTTAAGGAAGTCTTTAGTCACAACTCTACTATCAATGTCTAGCTTACCTTTCCCAGATATAAAACGGTGCAACCCATCAACAATATGAGAGTCTAATATCAGAGTATGAACTATATAAAACTGTAACTCTTTTCTATCTACTACAAACTCCCTATTTAATACTGCGGGTCTTTTTCCTTGAAACTGATCGACTATCCCGATCTTTTTATTATTACTTTCAAAATGGAACGAACCGTCATAAAACTGAGCCTTATAAGGTGAGTTTGAAAGCTCAAAAATATGAGCATCTTTCATTTCTGGGTGGTCAAAAATATTAGAATACAACGACAGCCTCCTTGTGCCTTTAACATTTTATTCGTGCGCATGCGCGTTTACCTCGTTGGGCCAGTGAAAACGCGCGCAGTTAACTATCAGTATGTAAAGAACTTATCAGCATTCTTCTAAATATACCATCTAGAAAAATGCAAATAACAGTGGGTGTCACTTGTTTCCATTCCATTTGTTTTATGGGTGTCATTTGTTTTTTTAGCGAATCACTCTTAAACAGTTTGTTATACGATTTTTACGCTATTGTCCAAACAATATCTTTTACAGCCTTAGCACCACTTTTCAGCAAGACTTTTTGATCTCTGAGTTTGCCAAATATAGTCGTGATTTTCTCTGCTTCTCTTATACCGGTAAGGTCACGAGCTTGCTGGTTGTTGATTGAAGCATGCTTTTTAACAGTGGGTGTCACTTGTTTCTTTCTTTTTTAAATTGCTTCAGGACTGGTTTGTAATACGTCTAGAGCAGCACCCACTGCATAACTCAAAAGTTGCAAATAAGAGCATCATAGGCACAACCGTCGAGTTATGCAAATTACCACATTAGTTATGTACCCAATAGCTTTTTGATTTGAACTCTAATCTCACCTTCCAACACTCCAAAAGTTTTTTTAGCATGGTCACTACAAGGCGGGTCGTTTAGAGGTGGAATCTCAATTTCCCTGATACAATCAAACACTCCTTTGCCAGAATTAGACCAAGCCTTATATGCACAAAACAGCCTTTCAAACCTGTCATCATTCTGCGGTAACCCCTTATAGTTAGCGTTAACATCACGCAGATAGTCATCGTCTTTACAAAGATATAAGGTGCTGGACTTCTCTCTCTATCATCCAAGATATGATGGTTATAGTTGTTATCTATATATTTACTAACTTGTCTTTCTTCTACAACTCTCTTTAGGACAGATAGATAACAGCTAATATCATTTATCGTGGTCGCCATAAAACGCCTTGTATACTGGTCTAGCATATCTATTGTTTCTTTTTCTGACGTCGGGAGAAGGTACGGGAACAGCGTTAATTTATTTAGCATAACTAGTCTCATCTCTTCTAATTGAAAGTGTATCTTCTCAAGGTTGTCAATTGACTGTTATGCTTGAAAAGATAACTTGCCAGCCTCGTCAAATCGTTCTCTCTGGATAAAACGCAATGCATAGAAATATGCTTCAAGTGAAAGTCGTAAGTGTCGTTCATACTGAATAGCAAATTCTTTAATTTCACTAAAAGATTCATGTACCTTAAAAGCATCTTTGGCTTGAATTGCCACACGCAAAACCCCCAGATTAGCCACAGCTATTACTATGGTAAAAAGCGCAACCAATACTGTTGAAGTTATGATTAACCCGCCTTCATCAATGTTTAGCAATGCGATAATTAAACCTATAAACGTTGCCAAAACAATAACTACACCATAAACTTCCCAGAAAGGACTTTTTAGATTTTCTATTACTCGCTCAAGCCTTTTTATAAAAACTCTCACTTAACCGCCCCGTATTTGCTTTTTCAAATTTGATCTGACGCCAACTTTCGCAGCTTCTAGCTCAAAAAACACTGCTGTATCAAAAATATCACCATAGTAAACCACATCCATACCTGATAAATTACTGTGCACTTTTCTTATATCTGATGCCATTTGTAAGTACTGTTCTTCAGTTACGTACTTGGTGCCGAGACATGCAAATAAATCTTCTAAACCAGGTATACATTCATAACGGATATATTTCTCCATCAAAGAAACTGCTAGCATGCAAAACTCCTTTAAACATATTCATGCTTGTAATTAGATAATTCCTTTAACGTTTCTTCAGAAGAACAAATCGCTGACACCCACCTCTAATTTGCACCTTCCTAAGATACCGCCAAAGCTTTAATTCTGCATTTAAAGGATTGAGGAAATCAAACTATGACCACTGCCCGTAAAAGACAAATCAGTTTAACCGACACCAAATACTATCACTGTATCTCTCGTTGCGTAAGGCGTGCTTTTCTGTGTGGTGAAGATAAATTTACTGGAAAATCATACGAGCACCGCCGGGACTGGGTTGAAGAAAAGCTATTGATGTTGGCTTCCATATTTTGCATTGATGTCTGTGCTTATGCCGTGATGAGTAATCATACTCACATTGTTTTATATGTTGATGACAACAAGGCGAAGCGTCTGTCCGATGAAGCGATTGTGATACGATGGCACAAGTTGTTTAAAGGTAATTGGGTCACCCGTAAGTTTACTGAAGGTGAGTCAATCAATGAATCGGAGCAGTTGATACTAGATGAACTGGTTGATAAATACAGGGAAAGACTAGCCGATATTAGCTGGTTTATGCGAGTGCTTAACGAAAACATCGCCCGCCGAGCAAATAAAGAAGATAATTGTACAGGCCGTTTTTGGGAAGGACGGTTTAAATCCCAGGCATTACTGGACGAGGCTGCATTGGCCGCTTGCCTCGCTTACGTAGACTTAAACCCCATTAGATCCAACATCGCCGCAACGCCTGAAACCTCAGACTACACCAGCATCAAAAAACCTACTACGCTTTGTGGGCAGCCCACGAAAACATATGCCAAAAGGCCTGCCTTTTGAACTCAAATCCTATATTGAATTGGTTGAACTCACAGTCCGTTGTATTCGAGACGACAAGCGAGGCTATATCTTTGAATCTCAGCCCATACTCACTCGACTCAATATAGAACCTGAGAACTGGATAAAACTCACTACGCAGTTTTCTCGGGTATTTCACGGCGCGGTTGGTCGAGAGCGAACAGTAACCGCCTACTGTGAAACACTACAAAAGCGAAGGCGGACAAACCTAACAAATTGCGAGCGCTTGTTGGCTTAGCAAAATTCACACTCTCAACGGTAGAATTTCCTACTGCTGTATTTACAGCGCTTTGTTGTGCGCGATAACCCAATTTTAGTGTAGCGATAAGCTTATCCGCCAAAGGTCACCCTATCTTAGATCGTTTTTGTCCATATTCTTTAAGTGTTTCCGCACGCTTTAATCTCACTTTGCCAGCATAGATACAAATAACAGTGGGTGTCGCTTGTTTTATTATTTTGACAAAAATATTATAGATGGTCGGCTGTATTAGGCTAATTTCGCAGAAAAACTTCTATGGGCTAACGCCAAGCTAATGGGCAGGCACTGTGGAGGAATTTTTGGTGTAAATTGGCGCGAAGCGACTTAAACCAAAAAGGCCGTAGCAGTGACTGTCCAGGCCAACTTGTTGGCCGAGCATTGAGCGCCTTGTTAGCCATTTATACTTTGGGTTTACTGCCAAAACGCTTGTATTGGTGTATTACGAGCAGTTTAAAAATATTTGTGTAGTACATTGCCAGCCCAGTTACCAAAATGAAGAAGCTAACAATAAACACTTTTTGCTCTAATGGAACAGCAGGATTGATCATGCCTGCCCATATGTCGTTCCAATGCTTGAAGAATATAGATTGCCCCTCAAAGAAAAACTTCATTACGGTCAGCACCAAAAGTGATGCGCCAGTGACGATCCATGATTTTGGTTTGGTCAGCAGTGCAATCAATAAAAGCGAGAAATTTAAAAACTTAGAACTCATTTATCTTCCTTGGCTTCGAACCCTTTTGTGGTGGCTAACGCACGCATAAAATGCGGATAATGCTTGGCTAAAATTAGCGAAGAATGAGCGCCAGCCAAGCGTTTGACGTCATTTTTGATACGTTTGTTATGTTTTCTTTGCTACCAATCTCGCCACTCTTTCCAATTCTTAAGCAGCCTAGAATTAGCTTGCTGCAAGGCACTAACTTGTTCATCGGGCCACCACTCAGCTAAGTCAACCCCTTTAAGGTTAGGTAAATTATGCAATGGCTCAAGACTTTTATCGAGCACTCTCGTATTTACAAGACTTAGGTGTTCTAAGTTTATTAAGCTCTTAATTGGAGATAACGTATCTAACTTTTGAGTTGCCCACATGCTGCCGTTTAGGCTAAGAGCCTTTAAATCTGTTAGCTGAGCGAGCTCTCGGATATCTGAAATGTTTTTTATGTTTTCAAATTCTAACCACTTAAGATTAGTTAGTTTTTCAATTCCATTTAAAGTACTTAATTGAGTAGAGCTACCTAAGTTGAAGTACACCAAATTAGATAACTTGCTAAAGTCGATATTTTTTATACTAGAGTGCTTTATCGAAAGGCCTTTCAAATTAGGCATATCACAAATGGCATCAAAAAGTTTTTGGTTAACTTTTGGAGCTACCCATAACATTTCAACACTCTTTAAGGTTGGTAATATTTTTGCCCAACCATCTCGTACTTTCTTTTCTTGATAAGCACTTAAGCCTAACTGATTGGAAGGGCCGCATAAAATAAGCCTGTCATTATTAAAACCCTCTTCAATATAAAACTGCTCTTCTGGCTTATCTAACACCCATCCATAACTTGAATAGTCAGCTTCATTCCAATTTATCGACAAGTGCGTACTCTCCTGAAAACATAACGCCCTGTTAAGGGGCTGATAATGTTTGGCTAAAATGTGCAGCGAAGCGAAACCGAGCCAAACGTTAGCAGTCCCGCTTGCACAGCTTGTTATGAGTTTTCTTCTTCAGATGTATAGTATTCTACACCTGAGCGTATCGAAGACTCGAAAAACTCCATATGCTCTTTGATAAATGATTCCAAATCGACTTGTTCATTTTCAGATTTTATTGCGTAATACCTAGCCGCATAGCAAGCCATGGTATACATAAAAGATGAATTCACTTGAGGAATAGAAAGTTCATTTTCCTTTGCTATAGCACTTTGCATAAATTCATCTACAACTTCGTAAAATTTATCTTCTAGATTTTCGTCAATACCCATACTTTCGAATACTCATAACGCTTGCCTAACCGGCGCGAAATAGCAGGCTAAAATTAGCGACGAAGGAGCGCAAGCCTGCTGTTTTGCGTCCTTTGGTTTAGGCACTTGTTAGTTGTCGTTTTTCCTGCGTTCATAAAAACGTTTTTCACGTTCTTTGTTTTCTTTTGCAGTTCCTATGCGCCACCCCATGTAGTTATTAACATCATCAATTGCATCTTGAGCACAACTCCTAACCCAGTCACTGGAATCTTTTAGAGCACGTAACAAAACTGGTTTAACGATGTTCTTTTCTAGTTTGCCATGGTTCATCGCTGTATAAGCGAAGCCTCGCATCGAATTACCACGAATATTTTCATCTGGGTGCTCAGCCAATCGAACACTAACTTCTTGAGTGAATCTCCAATTGTCATGACAAAATCCTAACTTCATAGGAATTAAAATTAGTGCTTCACGATCGTCATTTTTTATAGCTTCCCAAATTTCCGAATCGGAAAATTCATTTGTATGGACGTCTCGATATTTCAATTTACTCATAAGACAACTAACGCCTTAATAAACGGCGGAAAATAGCAGGCTAAACTAAGCGAAGAATGAGCGCAAGCCTGCTGTTTTGCGTCCATTGTTTAATTAGTCGATTCTGAATATTGTTGTTTTGATGCTTAGATTGGCAGTACAAGATCAGTCCAGCCTGAGCATCATCTTTATCGACAGGTTATTACGCAGCGCTTTTCGCTGCTAATAACTGATATAAAATACAGGCATAAAAAA
>NZ_RCSQ01000180.1:0-1029 GCF_004103255.1 Pseudoalteromonas sp. PS5 | reverse complement strand
AAAGTTTCAATCATACTCTGAGTTTCTGTGTTACCTAACGCCCTGTTAATGGGTAAAATATAGTTGGCTAAAATTAGCGACGAAGGAGCAGAAGCCAACTGAATTTTGTCCTTGTTAAACAGCTTGTTATAAGCCATTTACCACTTTAAGGTAAGACTTTGAGCCTATACCAACCTGAGCCCAAACTTTACGTTTATGGTTGCCTAGGTAATCATATTGTTCGTCCATATCCCAAAGAGTTATTATTTGCTCAGGGAAAATATACTCTGACTCATTAAGCGAGTGATTCTTCGATTCATTAGCAGAAATTGCGGCAAACAAAGTGCTACCCTCAATATCAAATACATCGTAACCGCCAAAGAAAAGTTTGTAATTTTCGTTTTGAGATACACCGATAAAGTCTACTAAGTCGTTTTCGTACTCAACTTGAAAGCAGCTATCAAAATAAAAATCGCTAGCCTCATCAGTCAAAGTGAAAAAGCCAGCAAACAATTCCTTAACTTGTTCCCGAGCCATTCCAAGTTTGATGGGGCCAATTCCATCATGAGGCCTAATTAAAAACTCCATACCTTCCTATGGCTTATAACGCCTTACTAATGGGCGCATAAATGCTTGGCTAAAATTAGCGACGAAGGAGCGCAAGCCAAGCGTTTTGCGTCCTTTTGAGTCTCTTGTTATAAGCCTTTACTTTGATCTTTATACTTAGTTTCTAGTAGAGAGATTCTGTTGTTAGTTTTTTTAACGGCATATGCTACGTAGTGATATAAAATAAAAAAAGCTGCAATTCCAACAAGTATTGCTGTCAGTGAAGGAGGTAAAGCAATAGATAACGTAAGAGCTATTAAACCGATTACCAAAACTATACACATAGTATGAGAGAACCCAAATAGCTTTTTATTTTTTAACGCTAATACCTTTAAGTGTTCGTCAATATTCATTAGTTACTTCCTATCTATAATGAAATTTTCACCAAGATGCTTTTCTAATCCGTAAGCTCAATTGGCTTATAACGCCGCAATATGGGGCGTA
>NZ_RCSQ01000179.1:0-2527 GCF_004103255.1 Pseudoalteromonas sp. PS5 | reverse complement strand
TACGCCCCATATTGCGGCGTTAGCAGTACAAGAGTATGAATCGAATTTTAGTGTTAATTTTAAGTCTTATTTCTTTTGATGCATTAGCATGCTCAATGATGCCAACTTCAAAGTACTTTGAAGTCACAGGAAATGGTACTAGCGAACCTGTCAAACCTGTTTTTGAGGTAGATGGAGTTCACAGAGGCACTGATGATGGAAATCATGGTTCATGTTCTGATGCTGGCTCTATTGTTTTAAAACTCAAAAACATTCCAACTATTGAACAAGGTTATATTTTTGAGTTAGTAGAGGGTACATTTGAAGACACTCTATTTTCCGACAAAGCAATTACGCTTGCTGATTTCCTCGAAGAAAAGGACAAGTACTATTTCGTCTGGTTTGATGGTAACTCGGAAGAACAAGAGGCTTTTGATATTAAAATAAAAATAACAGCAGTGTCAGAATCAGGTATTAAAAGTGAGCCGCAGTATTTAAAAGTATCTCATCCTGGTGTTCAAAAGCCTTGGTGGAAAGTCTGGTAAGTACTGCTAACAAACAGTTTAAAAGCGGACAAAATTCAGTTGGCTGGTTTCGCTCCGCTTCACATTATAGCCAATTAAATTTTGCCTTTTAACTGAGGCGTTATAAGTTTTTGGGAGCACTGTGCAATCAATAAAGTATTTTACTGGATAATAGTTTTTCCAATGGAAGTTGCATTATCAATTTCTGGTCTATTTTGTGCCCTTTTTATGCCTCCAGCAATGTACTTTCTGTTTATTGAATATGGAGCTGCTATGGCGTATGTAGGTCTAGTTTTTGCCAGCTTTGGCTTCATGATGGTATTAACAGTATCATCTATGCTGTACCTTAAATGGAGAGTGCTTTCTCGGGACGAATATAAAAGAGTTTTAGGTAACAGAGCTTCGATAAACTTTTTTATGAGTTTCTCAAGTGATATTTATACTGCATTGGAGTTTGTAATCGATAGTCTTTCTTCGAAGCCAGATAACTTGCATTATAAAAGGTGCATCAAATTACATAAAATTCAAAGCAGACTCCATTATCTTCTCCTCGCACATGTGGTTGTTATAGTGCCTGCATCTGTGATTTATTGTGTAATAAACTTATAACAAGCGCATCATGAGCGGAACCAAAAAGCTTGGCTTGGTTCGTACCTCACCAATTATAGCCAAGCATTTTGTTCCGCATATGCGGGCGTTAGGGAGCTTCTATGGTTCGCATTATGATTTTCATAATGATGATATTTTCTTTTGTTGCTTATGCAGATAGAGAGTCGATCCCTAAACCATATATAGTTACCCAAGAAGGAATGTTTGAATCATATTATTTCAAAATGATCCCCGAAAACTTCCATTTTGAAGACGATAATCTAGTTATCGATAGCGAAGCATACGGGAGAGCATTTCGTTTAAATTATGACGGAACTGAAGAAGAGCTATGGTCTGTTTCAGGTTGGCATGCAAACAATGTCTATTTGGCTGGCAAAGAAGCTGTAAACCTTGTTAGGCTTGGTAATTGGGCTAGAGGGCAAGCTCCAGAAAATGAAGATTTAGCCGTCGCATTTTATGAAAGAGGTAAGCTTTTAAAATCATACTCTACAGCTGATTTAATTGAGAAACCTGATTCAGTAAAACTATCAGTTTCACATTATCAATGGAAACTATCTTCTAATTTAGCGAGAAATAATAAATATTTTTATATCGAAACCGTAGAAAATATTACTTATAAATTTGATGTATCTACAGGTGAAATTGTAGATGTAAAACTCCCTAACAAGCAATTAAACAGGGATTAAAAACAGCGGGCTCTTCGCTTCGCTCAACTTTAGCCCACGATTTTTAACCCGTTAATCGAGCGTTATAAGTCTTTCTAACTTATGAAGAATCTGTTTGTATTTATTGGAATTTTAATGTCATTTACTATCAAAGCTGAAACAAATTCTACTTACTATCACTCTGGTGTAGGGTTTAAACTCTCTTACCCAAGTGGTTGGGAACCAAAAGCAGCTGAAGAAACCGAAATCGAATTTGCTCCGCCAAGCTACATCCCAAAAGAAGAAGGTGAATTCGTTATGTTATTAGAAGCAGGGGAAGTCACAGAGAGCAAGCTTGAACTAATAACACTTAGCCTTTTAAATGACTCCGAGAGTACCCCAACAGAAGTCGTTCAAGATACTGTTGAAATGTTGCTAAAAAGTAATGAAGTACAAACAGGGACTGTGGAGATAACCTCTGAAATAAGTTCAATCGGGTCAAAAGGAATTAGTTTTCAAAAGCTGAAATATATGGGCTTGGATACATTAATTGGATGCTTTAGGGTAGGTAGTCACATTGTTACTGTGCAGATAATGCAAGCTCTTGAAAATCAAGCGTTAGAACAACAAATTTTAGAGTCTGTGGTAATCGACTTATAACAAGGCCATAAAACATAGGACACAAAACAGCTGGCTTGTGCTCCTTCGTCGCTAAGTTTAGCCAGCTATTTTCTGCCGTTTATGGCAGCGTTAGCTTTCAAGGATAAGCAT
>NZ_RCSQ01000178.1:0-652 GCF_004103255.1 Pseudoalteromonas sp. PS5 | reverse complement strand
GTTAGCTTTCAAGGATAAGCATGGAGCATTTCGTAGAAATAATTAAAGCTATTGCATGGCCTGTTGCAATTGTTTGGGTTGGTTATATTTTTCGCACAGAAGTTCGTCAACTTCTAGGCAGAATATCCAGTCTTAAATACAAGGATATGGAGGCGAATTTTGACAAGCAACTAGCTAAAGCAGAAAGCGAAGCCAAAAGTATTACTGTAACTAAAAAGTCTACGGAAGATTTATCTCAAACAGAACAACTACTGCGTATTGCTGAAGTATCTCCGAGAGCTGCAATAGTCGAAGCTTGGACATTAATTGAAATGGCAGCTTCAAAGAAAGGCCTTAAAGCAGGTGTAACGCTTCCCAGAACAAGCCCTAAAATGATTGTTGATTATTTACAACTCTCAGGAGAGTTACCGCCAAACAGTATTGAAATAATTGAACAGCTTCGTAAACTACGAAATCAAGCAGTTCATATGCCTGACTTCGCAATCAACCAAAGTGAAGCCGAACGTTATTTAGAACTTGCGGCTAAAAGTGCAGCTGTTATTGGTGCAACAGAAAGCTAACAAGGCAATTATGCGAGGGACGTCTAAAGCTTGGCTGACGCTCATTCTTCGCAATTTTAGCCAAGCTTAATACGCCCCATATTGCGGCGTTA
>NZ_RCSQ01000177.1:0-2402 GCF_004103255.1 Pseudoalteromonas sp. PS5 | reverse complement strand
CTATTGGCGCACCGGGTGAGTTGTATATTTCAGGTCTTGGGGTTGCCCGCGGTTACTTAAATCGCCCTGAGCTTAATGCCGAGCGCTTTATTGATAACCCGTTTAGTCATGACCCCGGCCATAACAAACTCTACAAAACCGGTGACCTTGCCCGTTTCCTAGACAACGGCGACTTGGTGTATCTCGGTCGTAACGATGAGCAGGTAAAAATCCGTGGTTATCGCGTTGAATTAGGCGAAATTGCCGCTGCCATTGCCAATCAGCAAGGCGTACAAAACGCCGTAGTGATTGATGTACCTGCACCGCAAGGCAAAGCATTAGCCGCCTACCTTGTTGCAGAGTCTACCTTTGAAATTACCGAGTTAAAGCTTGCCTTAAGTGCTGTATTACCAGAGTACATGGTGCCCAGTCACTTTATCCTAGTTGAACATATTCCACTCACCGGTAACGGCAAGCTTGACCGTAAGGCTCTGCCCGCACCAGAGCTTCAAGCCGATAACCTCTATGTGGCACCGCGCAATGCTTTAGAAACCCAGCTTTGTGAGATTTGGCAACAGGTACTTGGTCTTGAGCAAGTGGGCATTGAAGATAATTTCTTCCAAATCGGCGGCGACTCTATCTCAGCTATCCGGTTGATGAATGCGTGTAACAAGGAGCTGGATTTAAACATCCCAATTTCGGCTTTGTTTGAGCATACCCATATTGCCGCAATCGTCGACAACCTAGAAACACTGAGCGCCGATATCGAGATCAAAGCAGACTCGGGATCACAACAAGAACAAACTAATAGCATGAGGATTTAGCCATGTTGTCATTGCTCGCTGAACTCAAAGATCACAATCTATCAATCTGGTTGCAAGATGGCGGACTAGAGCTGTCATTTGGCGCACAAGCGCCAGATGCAGCGCTTGTTGCAAAGTTAAAATCAAACAAAACGCAGTTAATGGATTACCTTGAAGCAAAAGCAATTTTTTCAAAGGATGCGTTTAACACATTACCTGAATTAAACCGCTATCCGCTTTCGTTTGCGCAAGAGCGGTTACTCTTTATCGAACGCTTAGAAAATGGCACCAGCGCTTATCATATTCCCTTTTTGGTGAGACTCTCTGAGCACACCGAACTGACACATTTAGCAAACGCGCTAAATATCGTGTTAGATAGACATCAAGTACTTCGTAGTGTCTATCGTCAAGACAAGCAAGGCCATGACTATCAAGAGGTATTGAGCGCCAGTATTGATATTGCGCCGAGCTCAGTGGCTGACTTAGCGGCGCTTAATGCGGCTGTGAAAAAAGCGATCAGTACACCATTTAACTTAGCTGATGAGCCTATGTTTAAGGTTTGCTGTTGGACGTTGGGCGCTGAACGTTACGTGCTATTTATGTGGCATCACATTGCGTTTGATGGTTGGTCTACAGAAATCTTTATGCGTGAACTACATCAAGCCTATTTTATGCTAGCTTCAGGCAAAGCGCCTGAGCTACCAACGCTTGAGTTACAGTACAAGGATTACGCCAAATGGCAGCGCGAGTACCTCAGCGGCGATGCCTTAACTACGCTTTTAGAGCACTGGACTGAGGCGCTCTCAGGCGCTGAGCAGCTCGAATTACACTCACCCCTACCACGGCCAAAGGAATACCAATATCGCGGTGCGGATCATCGTATTCATTTGGGTAAGGGAAGAAGCGAAGCCTTAAAGACCATTGCCAAAACGCAGCAAACCAGTCTTTATGTAGTACTGCTCAGCAGTTGGGCGTTAACATTACAAGCAACCAGCGGTCAGTCAAACTTAGTCATTGGTACGCCGTCTGACAACCGTCATCTAAGTCAGACACAAAATCTTATTGGCTTTTTGGTCAATAGCTTAGCCCTGCCAGTTCATATTGATAGCGCACTCGACTTTAATGCCTTAGTGCAACAAGTGCACCAAACCCTAAAAGCGGCCAAAGCACACCAAGATTTACCATTTGATAAATTGGTCGACGCCCTGAAATTACAACGAGATCCATCTCGCCATCCGCTATTTCAGATGATGTTTTCACTTGAGCAGTTTAAAAATAATAGTGATGACAATAGTCAACAGCTATTTACGCCTGTGGATGAGTCACAAATAAAAGCGCTCCATAAAGTCGCTAAGTTCGACATTAGTTTACTGCTACAAAATGGTGACGAAGAAGTATTTGGTGATATTAACTACGCCACCGCACTATTTCCCAGTGACTGGATCGCAACCCTTGCTGAGCGCTTTATTAATATTATCGATCAGGTAATCGCCAGAACCGCACAGCCACTTGCAAAAATAGCGCTACAAAATAAATTGGAAACTGACACACTCCGTACTTGGCACGACAACGCCGAGTCATTTACCAGCGATACAGATCTGGCAAGCATCGTGGAGCAGC
>NZ_RCSQ01000176.1:0-14228 GCF_004103255.1 Pseudoalteromonas sp. PS5 | reverse complement strand
CTATTGGCGCACCGGGTGAGTTATATATTTCAGGTCTTGGGGTTGCCCGCGGTTACTTAAATCGCCCTGAGCTTAATGCCGAGCGCTTTATTGATAACCCGTTTAGTCATGACCCCGGCCATAACAAACTCTACAAAACCGGTGACCTTGCCCGTTTCCTAGACAACGGCGACTTGGCGTATCTCGGTCGTAACGATGAGCAGGTAAAAATCCGTGGTTATCGCGTTGAATTAGGCGAAATTGCCGCTGCCATTGCCAATCAGCAAGGCGTACAAAACGCCGTGGTGATTGATGTAGCTGCACCGCAAGGCAAAGCATTGGCCGCCTACCTTGTTGCAGAGTCTACTCTTGAAATTACCGAGTTAAAGCTTGCCCTAAGTGCTGCATTACCAGAGTACATGGTGCCCAGTCACTTTATCCTAGTTGAACATATTCCACTCACCGGTAACGGCAAGCTTGACCGTAAGGCTCTGCCCGCACCAGAGCTTCAAGCCGATAACCTCTATGTGGCACCGCGCAATGCTTTAGAAACCCAGCTTTGTGAGATTTGGCAGCAGGTACTTGGTCTTGAGCAAGTGGGCATTGAAGATAATTTCTTCCAAATCGGCGGCGACTCTATTGTCAGTATTCAGCTGGTTTCACGCTTAAGAGAAGCTGGATTAACGGTACAAGTTAAAGAGATATTTGCCGCCCCAACTCCGGCGCGGCTGGCAAAACTTATCAATGCCAATGGCGATAAGCAGGTTGAGATAAAAACCGAACAAGGCCAGCTTGAAGGCGAGTTCGATCTGCTGCCTATCCAGCAGTGGTTCTTTGCCAATCAGTTTGCTAATCCCGCACATTTTGCACAAACTTTTGCCACGGTGATGCCAAGTGCAATCAGTGATGAGCGATTAGTCGAACTCTTGTCTGTATTGGCTGAGCAACACGATGTGCTACGCCTAGTGTTCAATCAAAAGACAGCGCACTTTACCCAACAGTACCAACAAAATAGCACCATGGCGCCTTTGACTAGGCTCGATGCAGATACACTCAGTGACGACGAACTTGCCAAGCAGTTAACCCGTTTGCAATCACAGTTTGTGTTAAATTCAGGCCCGTTATGGCGGCCAATTCGCGTCAAACGCCAAGGCCAAGATGTATTGGTATTGGCCTTCCATCACTTGATCATTGACTTTGTCTCTTGGCGGATCCTAATTGAGGATTTAAATAGCCTTTATCAAGGCAAAAAATTAGCACAAAAAACGTCAAGTTATCGCCAGTGGGTTGAGACCTTAGCCCAATATGCACAGGTTCAATCTGAACAAATTAACTACTGGCAGGAAGTACTTGATACTTGCCAAACGCACTTAACAGCCAAGAGTACATCGAAAAACCGAGTGATTAAACTAGATTCTGCATTCACGCAACCGTTGCTATTTGAGGCTAATCAGGGTTATCACACCGAGCCTAGGGATCTTGTTGTTGCCGCGCTATCACTGACACTTGCTCATATTACTGGTAGTAACAATCAGGTTATTGCCCTTGAAGGGCATGGTCGTGAGCACATTGCAGAAGACATTGACCATTCACGCACTGTTGGTTGGTTTACATCATTATATCCACTGGCACTCCATGCAGGTGAAAGCCTCGAAAACGCTATCGTCAATGCTAAGGAGCAGCTGCGTTGCTTACCAGATAACGGCGTTGCTTTTGGTCAGTTTTATTTTGCCAAACAGGTAACCGGTGCTTTGCCAAGCGTTGCATTCAACTATTTAGGCCAAATCGGTGGCACAAAAGCGCAACAACCTAGTGGCGACTTCTACTTAACCGAGGCCATTACTGGTCAACAAGTCGCCGCCGAGAATAACGGTCATTATGTGTTGGATATCAACGCAGCTATTATTCATGGTCAACTTGTGTTGAATTGCACCACAGCATTATCTGATGAACAATTTGCTCTGTTCCAAAGCCAATTCACCGCCAGCCTTAAAGCGGTGATCGATAAAGCATTGAGCACCAAAGCGCTTGGTGCCAAACACACACCGAGCGACTATAACCTGACGGGTATCAGCTTCAGCCATTTAGATGCCCTGTGCACACGCTACGACCTAGCCGCAGTTTATCCTGCAACAAACTTGCAGCAAGGCTTTATCTTCCATCAGCTTAACAACCCCGCAGACACCGCTTATCGCGTGCAGTCACAGATGCAGTATTTCGACAAAATCGACCCCTCACTCTACCTACAAGCATGGCAGTTAACCTCACTACAATATCCGGCTCTGCGCTGCGCCTTTGATGTTGAAGAAACCATGCTACAGCTTATCGTTAATCACACTTGTGTTGATGATGATAACTTTAGTGTGATTGATATGAGTCAATATCCTCAAGATGAACAAGAGCAGCACATCGCAGCGCTGGCAAAAGAAACGCTCGCCCAGCCGTTTAATTTTGCAAGACCGGGACTATTTAACCTGCATGTGGTCAAACGCGGTGAAACCCATTATCACTTAATAAAAACTGAGCATCACAGCATTTGTGACGGCTGGAGCGGCCCACTCGTTATGCAGACCGTTCACCAGAACTACACGCAATTACTACAAGGCCAAGCGCCTGTTTTTCAGGTGGATAATGCCTATTTAGATGCCCATGCTTACCTAAGAGACAACCAAGCTGCCACCAAAGCTTTTTGGCAAAATCATGTCGCTGATTTATCACAGGCAAACGATCTGAATACCTTGTTTAGTCACTCAACAGATTTAGAAACACTGCGTCATAACCACGACCCACGGACACGACATTTTACTCTGCCAAACGAAACATTAAGTAAGTTGCAACAAGTGTGTCAGCAACACTCGGTCACACTCAATGCTGCGGTTCAATTTGCTTGGCATAAACTTATCCAGATTTACACGCGCGACGAATTTACGCTTGTTGGCACAACTATCGCAGGCCGTGACTTACCAATTGACGGGATCGCGCAAAGTGTTGGTGCTTATATTAATACGTTACCGCTTTATCTTGATTGGCCTAGCGATACCACCATCGCGCAGCAACTTGAGAAGATCCAAACGGCCATTTTAGACTTAAATAGTCATGCGAATGTGTCACTCGCATCACTGCAACAAGGTGGCACGCGTTTATTCCAAAGCCTAGTTGTTTTCGAAAATTACCCAAACCTTGAAAACGAACAAGCTGAAGCCCAGCAAGCTCGCTGGCAGTTTGACGCAGCGCCAGAACAAGTTGAGTACCCACTGGCGCTAATCGCAAAAGAGCAAGGTACCTTGCAACTTGAACTAATGTATGACGGCAGTTTGCTCAGCGCGCTACGCATAGAGCAATTACAAAACCAACTGCTGCTTATCCTTGAGCAGATTACCGTAGATCCTCACCTACTACACAATCATATTGAAATAATTACTGCTGAAGAAAAAGCACGTATTCTTAATGAATGGAACCAAACTGAGCGTACACTGTGCAAGTTCAATAATTTTAATGACTTGCTTTGCACTCAGGTCGAGAGTACCCCCGATACAATCGCTGTAGTTTGCCACGATAAACACTTAACTTATGAAGCGCTCAATCAGCAAGCTTGTCAGCTGGCGCAGCAGCTGTTGCACTACAAGGCTGAGATATATGGTCATGAGTACCAAGGGGATTTTCCGGTATTGTTGATGCACGAAAAACAGCTGGACTCGATTGTCGCCATCCTCGCTATTCTCAAAGCTGGCGGTGGTTACGTGCCAATTTCACCGGAGTTTCCTGACTCAAGAATTGACTATATTGCCAAAGACTGTGATGCAAAAATCGTGATCACTCAGTCTCAGTGGCTAAATAAACTAGCAAGCTCACCATTAGCTGCTCTGAACTATCTAGTCAGTGACGCGCCATCACATGAAGCCACCGTTGAGCCCAAGGTATCTGTAAAACCATCTGATCTGGCATATATTATTTATACCTCCGGGACCACTGGCAATCCAAAAGGCGTAGAGATAAGCCACGAAGCATTGTTAAATTATGCTACTGACGACCACTTTATTGACGCCACCTTGTTAAACAATGTGCTTAGTCTGTCAAGCATTACCTTTGATGCCTTCATTTTTGATTGCTTTGTAACGCTTTGCCATGGAGCAACATTACATCTAATAGACAAACATACCCAACTTGATCCAACCAAGCTAGTAAGCTATTGCCAACAAAATCAAGTTGATACCTGTTTCGTCACAACTGCGCTCTTCAACCGCTTAGCCAACGAAGACTTTTTTGTGCACGCAGGACTGAAACAAATTAACTTTGGGGGTGAAGCCGTTGACTTGACTATAGTTGAGCAAGTTAAAAGTCAAGCCCCCAATCTCAGTCTCTATCACGCTTATGGCCCTACAGAAACAACCGTCTATGCAACATGCTGTTTACTCAATGACACCACTCAAGGCGCGCCCATCGGCCGTGCTACTGCTAATAAGTCTGCTTACGTGTTGTCACCTACAGGAAAATTACTGCCACCAGGAGTCGCAGGAGAGCTGTATATTGGTGGCGCAGGTATGGCAAGGTGCTATTTGCACCGCCCAGATTTAACTGAACGAGCATTCTTAATTAATCCATTCGCATCGACTAAGTATCTCGAAAATGGTTGGAACAAAATGTATAAAACGGGCGACTTAGTTAAGTGGCGTGAAGATGGCCTACTTGACTACGTTGGACGAAGCGATTTTCAGGTTAAAATTCGCGGCTACCGTATTGAGCTTGGGGAAATTGAAGCTGCCATTAAACAGCATCCACACGTTAAAACAACCTTTATAAAGGTAAACGAGCAAGATGGAATTAAACGTATTGTCGCTTACTTGGTACTCGCAAACACAGAGTCATTCAATGAAGCTGCACTAGAGCAATCGCTGTGTCAACTACTGCCAAGTTATATGCTGCCCAGCGCCTACGTGGTGTTAGATGCGCTACCTGTAACAATAAATGGTAAAATTGATGCTCGCGCTCTGCCAGAGCCAGAGTTTTCTCACGCACAGCACCGCCGAGTACCACAGACAGCACAAGCAAAACAGATTGCACAGATTTGGTGTGCAGTACTTGGACTCAAGCAAGTGGGGCTGGATGATAACTTTTTCCATATTGGTGGCGATTCCATTATTAGTATTCAGTTGATGTCCGCGCTAAAGCGCGCAGGTTATGCTTTATCCACCAAAGACATCTTTACCTATCCTACACTCGACGCACTATGCCAGTTTTTAGCAACGAGTGAACAGGTAATAATCAATGCAGAGCAGGGCGAACTTGATGGCAAGATCCCTCTTCTGCCAATTCAGCAGTGGTTTCTTACCTCTCATTACCAACATAAAGCGCATTTTAATCAATCTGTAATGCTGGCGCTGCCACATGATATTACACTAGATGCGCTAGAGAATGCCCTTGCTCAGCTTCATTGTCACCATGACATATTACGAGCACAGTTTAGCCAAGGTGAAACATGGCAATCTCAGTATCAAAGCACCAAAAGCTGCCCTGTGCCAAAGCTGATCCACTTAGATACGACTTCCCTTGATGCTGAGCAAACGGCACAAGCACTGACCAATATACACGGGCGCTTTGAATTAGGGAGTGGCACCCTTTGGCAACCTGTCCTGTTGAACAGTGAAACCTGTGCGCCTAGACTGGCCATTATTGTCCATCACTTAATCATCGATGGTGTGTCATGGCGGGTGTTTGTTGAAGATCTCAACAATTTGCTCCAAGGAGGCATGTTTGCAGATAAAACAAGTAGCTATCGTCAGTGGTCAGAAGTATTAGCCCAACATCCGTTTGAGCCACAAATCCCATACTGGAAAAATGTGCTACATACCCACCAGCCACTCAATGCAACAGCTCCACAGCAACACTTTACACATCGCTTCGATAGGCATTTTACCGAGCAGCTTTTACGCCATGCGCCTGCTGGTTTCAATACTGAAATCAATGACTTGTTACTGAGTGCATTTGCCAGAGCATGGTGCCACAGCTTCACCACAGACTACTGTCACCTGACATTAGAAGGCCACGGCCGCGAACATTTGAGCAATGAGATTGATACTTCCAGAACACTTGGCTGGTTTACCAGTATGTTCCCCGTTGCGTTAAAAAATGAGGACGACTTGTCTACCTTGATTATTAGTAGCAAAGAAACGCTTCGGGCTATTCCAGACAAAGGGCTTGGCTTTAGTGAGCTGGTAAGGCGTGGCGAGTTTGCTTTTAGCCAACTGCCCAAAGTAAGCTTCAATTATTTGGGACAGCTTGACAACAATAGCGATACTCAGGGTAATGGTATAAGTATGCTAAGCGCTGACTCTGGTAAAGCAAGCAGTGAAGAAAACCGAGACGAGATGGCATTAATAGTCAATGCGCAAGTGCGTCAAATGCAGCTGCAACTTACCTTTGCAAGTCAGTTAGGTGACAACCAAACGCAAAAATTTATCACTGCATTTGCAGCGACGCTAACACAAATTGTTGAACATTCACTTGGCGCGTGTGAACAAGGTAGTCTAAAAACCCTAAGCGATATAGAAGTCGGTGCATTAGTGAATGGCACGGATACCCCTATTGAGTGGTTTTTATTTCCACCTGGAGGTGGAGGCGCTGAGAGTTACTTACAATCGCTTGCCCCGAAACTTTCGTCACCCTGTTATTGCTTCAACAACATTTATGCTGCGCAAGACAAGTGCGAAGGCTCATTGGCTTATGAATACTACCAGTTCCAAACGCTAGCCCCGCAATATGTTATCCACCTTAAAAAGTTAAAACCAAGTGGCCCTTACCGACTTTTTGGTTGGAGCTTTGGGGCAACACTGGTACTAGAGGTCGCAAAGTTATTACAGAAAAACGGCGACACGATTGAGCACATTGTGTTTGTTGACCCATGTTTTGACTACGCAAAAGTTAATGATGAAGCTTTTACTTTATACCCCGAATTTGCAGCGCTAGCACCTGATAGTATTAATTACAATTACTGTGCTGAACCTCGATTTGTATGCGATGCAAAAGTGACCCTGTTTAGTGCCGGATCAGAGGTAGAGATCTCCCCCTCGGACAGTTTAGAACTACAACTATCCAATCGTATTATCAACTTATATCTCAACAAAAAGCATAATCTTATTAATACAGTCATGGATATTAAACAGCTCCAAGAAATCGTGATGACAGGCTCTCACAACAGCTGGATTAAAACCCCTGATGACTTAATAAAAATGTCAGAAATTATGAACACTATTTAACAATTTCACTGTTAATATAGTGTTAAATTAAAGTCCTAGTGTGATGCTTAAGTGTATCACTCTAGGACTAACTCAATGCCACATTTCTCACAATATATGATTAAGGAATTACAAAATGGCTAAGGAAAATGTAGATGTACTTATTATCGGTGCTGGACCCGCCGGCACCATGACCGCAGCAAAACTTATCAAAGCTGGACTCACGGTAAAAATTGTTGAGCGTAGCCACTTCCCTCGCTATGTCATCGGTGAAAGTCTTCTACCACAAAGTATGCAGCACTTAGAAGATGCGGGATTTATGGAAGCCCTTGTCGCACGCAATTACCAGAAAAAAATTGGTGCCAATTTTAAGCAAGATGATTTCCACGAATTTTTCGACTTTTCAAAAAATTATACTGATGGCTGGACTTGGACTTGGCAAGTACCTAGAGACGATTTTGATAATGTACTTGCAGAAGAAGTACAAAAAATGGGCGCACCTATTGCGTTCGGTACATCAGTTGTTGATGCTAATATGGAGCTTGAATCACCTATTGTTAAAGTAGTAAACGAGGCCGGTGAGCAACAAGAAATCCAAGCAAAATTCGTAGTTGACTCCAGTGGTTATGGCCGTGTGCTAGCTAACTTATTGGACTTAAACGAGCCTTCTTCTTTACCTACACGTGCAACACTGTTCGCACAATTTAAACCAGCAAACGGTGTCAATACAGGCGCTGAAAACAATAAAGTCACTATTTTAGTTCACGAAGAAGAAGTTTGGGCGTGGCTGATCCCTTTCTCAGATGGCCGCGTTTCCGTTGGTTTTGTTGGTGATCCGGTTTATTTAGAGAGCGCAGAAGGTGATACCAAAGCACGCTTTTTAACTTATCTTGCTCGTGATAAACATGCCTCCGCGATGCTAGAGGGAATGGAGCTTTGCATGGAGCCTAAGGAGATTAAAGGTTATTCCAAAGGGATTAAGCAGCTTTATGGCAAAAACTTCGTGCTAACTGGTAACGCTAGCGAGTTTATTGATCCTGTTTTTTCAGCGGGAGTTATGTTTGCGATTGAGTCCGGAGCTAGAGCCGCAGACTTAATAGTCAAGCAACTTGAGGGTAAAGCCGCAGACTGGCAACAAGAGTATGAGCAGCACATGCTTGATGGTATCGCAGTGATGCGCACCTATATTGAAGGCTGGTATGACGGTCGTCTGCGCCGTTTATTCTTTTCAAATAACAAGCCGGAAAAAATAAAAAGCCAAATCACTTCTGTTTTGGCAGGTTATGTTTGGGACGACACCAACCCATTTGTGAAACGTAGTGAAAAAACATTAAATTTACTTTCGGATCTTCACAATAACCCAGAGGTAGCGTAAGTTAACCTGACGTGAATATAATGATGCACGTCAAATTATACTAATAAGATGCGTTTCAGTAGTAGTGAAAGTAGTTGTGCGAACTCTAAGAGCTCACGAGATTAATACTCGGTCTTAGGCTAGTTATAGATGTGTCACTTGGCGCTTTAAAGGACGAAGACAATGAAAACTAACTTTGTATACACTGCTGTTATTTCAGCGTTATTATCCGGCGTGGCACTTAGCACTCCGGTGCAGGCCGCAAACTATAAAACCATTCTTATCCATGGCTTTCAAGCGGATCAACTAAACCGCCCAACTAGCACGAATGTTGAGCTTGAAGGTCAAGAGTACTGGTCATCTTTTTGGATAAACCATGCTGATGCTCGCATCGATTGGCCTTCTTATGAGCGCCTAGAAGGTAAAATTGCCACTGACTTTATTTGGCCAAAATTAAAGTCATTTGCCGAGAATGGCACCTGTGATCCAGGGTGTGTGTTTGTGACTCACTCAACAGGTGATCTAGTCGCACGTTATATCTTAGATAACCAAGCAACTTGGTTGCAAAATGCAGGCCTTTCTCCTTTGAATATTGTCGCTACCTTTGATTTAGCAGGTGCCGGTGGGGGCAGCGAATTAGCTGACACCGCAATTAACGCGGCAACTTCTGGTGGCATAGTCGGTGGACTAACACGTCAAGCTATTGAAGCGTGGCTAGGCAGTATGCCCGAAGAGTTTGGGATAATGTGGGATTTAAAGGTAAATAATGCCAGACAAGTCTCGCAATACCCGAGTGACAATGCGCCACGCCTGCGATTTGTTGCTGATGCAAGTGACTATTTTGGTCTCACGTCAGGCTTTTTACCTGGCAATGACGATGGTGTGGTATCTACTCATTCCTCTTGCGGTGCGTCGGCAAAAGGCAGTTTTGGAAGCTGCAGTAGCAGTGTTGCTATCAATGGTCAGCTCACCGCACAAGATGATGCAGTAACAAGCTTTATGCCCTATCACTACCCACTTCTCATGAGTGCTGAGTATAGTCACGGCAATCTTCCTGATAGAGACTATCAGGGCAAAGTAACCGCAGCACGCACCCAGTTCAATGCTGGATATAAGACTATTCGCTTCAACACTTACGAAGAAACAACTGGCAGTTGGTTTTGGAAAAAAACCTATCGCTACGTAAGCGAGTCTGACTCTCAAAGCTTTTCACAATTGATTTTAAGTTCACTGTGATCACAGTGTCACTTTGCTAATTTCTATGTTGAGGAACTGACTTGCGCAGTTCCTTGTATTAACAGAGTAAGTTTATGAAAAAGTTTTTCTTAATCAGCACGCTTTTAGTCATCGTCTGTATTGCGGCAGTTTTTTTTGCCTTGCAACGCCCAATGCCTCCCTCACCTACACCCGCCTTGCAGGCAACTCCTCCCCTTAATGCAAGTGCGATAACACCAACTCCGAAGGCGGCTACAGCGCAAGCCACAGCGTCAAAAAAACAACCTCTCATCGATGCCCTGCCCCTTGCACAAGCAGCGCAATCTGCGGCAGCACATTATGAGTACAGCATCTCCTTGCCACCCTATTCACAACCACTTGGGAAAGGGGATTTTGACAGACTCAACCCCAACCATTTTTACGCCGTTACTATGTTATTAGAAGATACCAACCAACAGGTGTCTTTGACATTAAATCAATATCGCTTTATTCATCCAGCAACCATCGAAGTTAGTTTATCTGGCAGTCAGTTTTCCAGTGCGGTTGCTACAGTCGTTGATCCAATGACACAACAGACCATCGCAACCTCTCGATTAATAAAAAAAGCAGAGGTTTGGCAAGGAGAAATTGCAGGACAAGCAGACTGGCCACCTGAGTTAAATATCCAAGTTAGAGCAAACCCAACTAATGCAAAGCCCGTAGCACTGACCGCCAATGCTCGTTACTATCAACCCAGCGCTACTTTACTAACGATTGCCCAGCCATATCCCCATAAAAGCGATTTAGTCATTCCGCTTCAACTTGAGGTAAAACAAAGCGGTAGCTATCGGATCCGCGCAAACCTGTTCACACCTGATGGCACTCCCGTAAGTCATCTAGTAGAAAAGCAAAAGCTCAGCGAGGGTAAACAGGTCTTTCATTTAAAAGCCCATCACTCAGTGCTTGAGCCATTTTCAGCGAAGTCAGGCCCTTCACGATTTACACTAAAAACCTTTGTTATTGAGAAAATGTCACCCATGCCAGGAAAACGAGCACAATTTGGCGACAGTAAAGTCTCTGAGTATGAGATCACCGATTTTTACTTTGACGCATTGGAGCGTCAGCCATATCAGCCAAGCGCAGCGGAGCAACAGCGCCTTAGCTACTTACAGAAAATGGCTGGTAATTAATACCAGTTAAAAAGGTAAGCGGTGATACAGATTCGAACACCGCATATACTGTGAGCGCGGGATATTTAAGAAGCTTCAGCGGCCACGCTTGGTTTTACCTGAGCAATACGATAAAAACCAAGCGCCGTGATTGATACTAATGTCATTACTATAAACAACATCATCCCTGAGTGCAGATCCAAGATAAGTCCACCTAATACTGGTGCCACAGCATATCCTAGGGAACAAAGTCCAGCGGCACCAAAGTAACTAGCTTTTAAATTATCAGGAGCCAACCTATCGATGTACACATTGATATTTGTGAACATAATCGCCTCGCTTAAACTCAACACCATCATTGCTGCTATCCAACCCCAGACATTTTGTACATCATTGATAGCCATCATCAATTGAGATATCACCAAAACTATCCCGCCTGCATATAGTCGATGTTCAATTCGCCAATTTTTCATCAAATGGAGCAGCGGAAACTGGCAGATAATAATGACACTTGAGTTCGCTATTATGAGGCTTGAGATCAGCCATGCTAAGTCAGGTACTTGAGCACGGGTAAGGTATTGAACTAAGCTCGAATCACACTGAGCATATACTAAGTACACCAAAGTCGTGGCAACAAGCACTATCAGAAATACTTTATCTTTACGTAAAATCCCGAGCCACTTTGAAAACTTTGGTACAGATTTAGCTGCTGACTGAGCAGTTGCAAGCTGTGCTTCACTCAACTTAGGTCGAAAATAAAGCAGAGCAAATAGTAGACCAATATAAGATATACCGGTGTAGATAAAACTAAATTGCTCCCCGTTGAGCCCCGCCCATAATCCATAAAGAGGCCCAAGCGCTGCTCCCACATTGACTAAGAAATAGAGAAGGTGAAGCGCTAGTTCTCTGTCTTTTACATCTGCCAGTTCTTCGGTAAGTAACGCCTTACTAGGTGCATCCCAAAGCGTTCTGGGCAAACAGGCCAAAAATACCGATGTTGCGAATAGCCATAATGACTCTGCCACCGCTAGCATAGAAAAAGAAATCGCACCTATGCTGACAGCAATGTATAACATTTTGGTGCGACCAAAACGATCAGCCAAATTACCGGTGTAAAAGCCTAAAAAGACTGCGACCGTCGCAGATACCGTCAGCAGCAAGCCTACCTCAGTAGCGCTCAGCCCATAGTTTTCATACAGTATTACGGCTAAAAATGGCCACACCATGTAATAGCTGGCACGAACAAAAAAGTTGCCAATTAGCATCACCCAAACTAATGGGGTGAAACGCGTTAATCGTGTAGTTACAGAGCTTATTTCCATGGTTCTTCCTTCTTTATTATTGTTTGGAAAAAGACCTTAATTCCTAAACCTAAGTTTAGGTCAAACTTTTGTTCGCAGTATTACACCTGAACTCAAGATAAAAGGTTATAAAATACCCAAGCTCAAAAGGCGTAATATAACGCTAGTCAGAAGTTATTTGTCGTTACAGCTGAACACTGCGGCCAAAACATCCCTAAAACAGCAACATCAGCTGGTAGATTCTAACGCGTTACCAAAGGAAAATAATCGTGAAATAAGTAAGAAAAGATTTCATCCTTGAAATCATAAAAGGGAGAAAAAACCGTTGTGCAAACCGGATCCGACCTGTTTGCAAAATCACGCTAAGGTTGAGCAATAACAGCCAACCTACTGTTTGAATACGAAAGTTGGTTTAGTAAACCGTATTAGAACCGCCTAACGTAAAATAAGTTAAAGAAATCCAGACCTGGATTATGATCACTTAGACCAGCATTTGAGTAATGTAAGTACCTCATTCCCACTTTGCTAGTTGGTGTTACGCTTAAATTGATACCAATTCGGTCTTCAAATTGATAATGCACACCAATATCTTTACCGGCAAAACGTGTGTCACTGACGTATGACATGCCAATACCAAATTCAAAATTAACAGGCATCGTGCCGAGTTTTGTTATTGGCACATTGAGCACAGGCGATAAAGCAATTGCAAAACTAGTGTCTGAACGTTTTGGGTCGCCATACTCCCAATAGTTCGTACTCAACTCAAAGTAAATGTACGAACCTTCACTAAACCCATATTCTGAAATACTAAAGTGTGCTGGCCGATAACCAAGCCTTAAGCCTTTAACGTCACCCTCTCCCATCACATAATCCAGTGCAACTTCACTACTATATGAAGGGATAGACACCAATAAGAAACCTAGCCAGACCATTATCAATGAAACAAAACGCATAACAACTCCTCAACCACGGAGACTAGTTTACGTCATTATTTAATTCTATAAACACACCAAAACGCACTTTAATGATGCCATAATGACACCAAATAAAAATTATCAAGGCACAAGGAAAACCAATACCAAATTATGAGTTATACTACCTAAAACGACCTTGAGAACGTTATATGCAGTATTTCATTGGGAGCGTTATCGCTATATTCAGTGCTTTTTATACACACGCTGACATACCAAAGAAAATAGATATCTACACCGAGCATTTTCCTCCTTATCAAGTCAAACAAAAAAATGGCGCCATAGGCGGTTTTGCTAGCGAAATTGTCAGACTCATTATGTGGGAAGCCGATTTAGGCTATCAAATCTATATGTTGCCATGGGCACGAGCCAAGTCATATGCCAGTAAATCGCCTTACGCATTGCTGTACTCATTAGCCAAGACCAGTGATCGAGAAGCGAATTACACTTGGATTGCACCGCTGTGTGAATTGAACGTCGCGTTTTACAAGCGTGCCGATGTAAACACTCACTCTCAGTGGAGTATAGAAAAAATAAAACAACATGTTGTTGCCGTTGGTGCCGACCAACTCTCAGAGAATTACCTGAAACAGCACGGTTTTAATCCTGACAATAACCTTGTATCGGTCAGTAGCTTTAATCGAGCTGGCGGTCTGCTTGAAAAAGGTAGAATAGACTTCATCTTCGGTGCGGAGAATTTTGTTGAAAGAATGGCAACTAGAATGGGTGTCCGTGCGCAATGGGATAAAGTCTTAGAAGTCCCCGACTTGAGTAAAACACTTTACCTCACTGCTCATAAAAATGCGCCAGAAGCTTACGTACAAAAATTAAAAAAAGCAGCAGCTCAAGTACTTGAAAAACGTCATATGACTGACGTTGGCTGTCAAGTTAGGCCGTAACACCCAGCTGATCATTTTACTCGCAATCTCGATATGATAAGTCTACAGTACAGACTGGAGGTATTAATACCAATTTGACTTAAAACTTGCTCAATTTGAAGGAGTAAATCTGACGCTAACAGCGCTAAA
>NZ_RCSQ01000175.1:0-1052 GCF_004103255.1 Pseudoalteromonas sp. PS5 | reverse complement strand
AGAGATGGCTGGAGTACCAGGATTTGAACCTGGGAATGGCGGGATCAAAACCCGCTGCCTTACCGCTTGGCGATACTCCAGCAATAGAGGTAAGTTCAAATCTTATTTAGCCTAGATTTGATTTAGGCCACCTTACCGCTTCCACTTCGTGTCGAGACGATACCCAGCAATAGAGGTAAGTTCAAGTGTTTTTAATTCTACTTGAAAGAATATGGTGCGGAAAGAGAGACTTGAACTCTCACATCCGAAGATACTGGAACCTAAATCCAGCGCGTCTACCAATTCCGCCACTTCCGCACATCTTTTAGCATTAGTTATTAGAACCTAAATCCAGCGTCTATATCAAGACAACTGCTAATTCCGTAACTTTCGCATTGTATTATCTGAAGTATTTGAAACGTAAATCCAGCGTCTATTTCAAGACATCTGCCAATTTCTCAACTTCAGAATGTTGGCTGGAGTACCAGGATTTGAACCTGGGAATGGCGGGATCAAAACCCGCTGCCTTACCGCTTGGCGATACTCCAACGAAACTCAAATCTAACTTAAACTGTTGAATCCAGGATTTGAATCTGGGGCAGGATGAGTGAGGGATCAAAACCACTCTCTTTTCTCTGCCTTACCGCTTCCACTTCGTGTCGAGGCGATACTCCAACGAAATAAAATCTTTTTTAGTTCTGATTTAAAAGAACATGGTGCGGAAAGAGAGACTTGAACTCTCACATCCGAAGATACTGGAACCTAAATCCAGCGCGTCTACCAATTCCGCCACTTCCGCACATCTTTTTGCATTGGTTATTGGAACCTAAATCCAGAGTCTATATCTAGACAACTGCAAATTCCGCTACTTCTGCATTTAAAGAATGGTGGCTATGCCCTGATTTGAACAGGGGACCCCATCATTATGAGTGATGTGCTCTAACCAGCTGAGCTACATAGCCGTTGGCTGGAGTACAGGATTTGAACCTGGGAATGGCGGGATCAAAACCCGCTGCCTTACCGCTTGGCGATACTCCAACGAAATAAAATCTTTTTTAGTTCTGACTTAAAAG
>NZ_RCSQ01000174.1:0-33245 GCF_004103255.1 Pseudoalteromonas sp. PS5 | reverse complement strand
AATTAAGCAAATTGGTATTAATCACTTAAAATACCTAAGCTAAAAAAGTGTAACATCTGGCTAGCCAAAGGTTATTTCTTGATACAAGGCGAATTTGTGTGTCAAAAGCGAGTCTGTTGCATACAAATTTAACACAATAGTAAGGGATAACCGCTGCTAGAGAACCAGTTATTATCCCGAGTTTAGGTCAATTAATACAGCCAGCGTCGTTTATCGATACAGTTGCTCTGTGTATTTTTGGGCTACACTATACCAGTCAAACCGCTGTAGTTTAGCCTGCTGGCAAAGCGCTTGGTATTTGATTTGATTGTTACACAGATCGGCTAATGCAAGTTCAAAAATCGCGATAAGCTGTCGACCTTGCTCTGCAAGTGTATCACCTTCAAAGCAATATCCTGTTTCGTTATGCTTTACCGTATCAGCAAGTCCACCTACCTTGTGAACGATACAAGGCTGCCCAGCTCGCATCGCAAGCATTTGACTTATTCCACATGGTTCAAATGAGCTAGGCATTAAAAAGAGGTCGCCAAGTAAATAAAGTAGCTCACCCAACTCTTTGCCGTAACCATTCAAAAATAGTACGTTACCGTGCCTTGCCATTATTTCAGTGAACAATTGTTCTAAGGCAGGATCCCCAGAACCCACGATAATAATTCTAGCACCGCTTCGACCAGTCAACTCAGCAATATTATCCAAAACAATCCCAGCGTGAGTCGGCTGCCTTAAAATAAGCGCTTTTTGATCTGTGAGTCTACCGACACTTGTGATCACTTTTCCTTCAAATGGCTCGCCAAGCCAAGCTTGTATCCGCTGGTGAGCAATGTAAAACCGAGACAGTACCTGATTAGACTTAGCCATCCATTGAAATACGTGTAATTCAGCAAGTTTCAAGTAATCTATAAGATTGGTTTGGCAGTGTGTCTCTGCGTCTTCAGTATACACACACCCGTTCAAGATGCCTGCCAACCGCCCTTCGTGACAAGCATGCTGCATATCTCCCTCCAAGCCCTCACCACCAAAAAAGCCTAGTTCAGGGTGGCTTGGAAGCATCACTTCTTTTGCATAATTGGGAGAGACGACGTGGACTCTATCAGTGAGATTAATGGCCGCTCGCATCGGATTAAAGCAATGAGGATATTTTGGGTCGCAAATACTAAGGCCATCATAAGTCAGTGTTGGAAACCAAGACTCTAAGCTCGAAAAGTCATGATTGAAAGGTCGTATACCTTGAAGCGCGAGGTTGTGTACTGTGTATACCGTTTTTAGCTGCTTTAGGCGTTTAAATCTCGGACTAAATCGACGCAACACCGCAACCACAGCGGCATGCCAATCATGTAGGTGCACAACATCTATGTCTGCAATTAATTCATGCTCTATAAGCTCAGCCACCGCCGCACTAAAAAATGCGAAACGGTTTGCATCAGTCGCAAATGGTTGATGAGTATCATTACAATAAATTGCTCCATGGTGCTCACTAAATAAAGAATGTGAGACCACATATTGAGTAACGCCGTCAGATTTTTCCACAGACCAAAGTGTTGCTGTTTCTAAATGTTGACGGAATGGCACTGCAATATCTGCTACAAAGTGTCGATTTAACGCAATTTGTCCGTAATCAGGCGTTACAACTGATACTTTAATACCAAGCTCCGCAAGTGCATAGGGAATATCACGGATAACATCAGCCACCCCGCCAACTTTACAATTTGGCAACCGATCATTCTCGGCTGCCACAAGAATTACATGCATAATACCTCTACATGGACTATTGATTATGTTTTTTTGGTAGCTCAGCCAACATGTCTCGGGTAACTAGCACTATCCCTTTATTCGACACTCTGAAGCCATTCGCTTTATCTTGCTCGTTATCATGACCTATAGTCATACCCTCTGGTATCTGGCAACTCCTATCTATAATGGCATTTTTAATACGACAATTCCGCCCTATTTTTACACCAGGCAACACAACTGCGCCTTCAATTTCGCAATAGGAATGTACATGCACATTTGAGAACAGTAGGGATTTTTTTACTTTAGAACCTGAAATGATACAACCACCAGAGACCGTTGAATCAACTGCCATACCACGTCTATCATCATCATCAAAAATGAATTTAGCTGGCGGTAGCTGTTCTTGATATGTCCAAATAGGCCATTGCGGATCGTACAAATCGAGCTGAGGCTCTGGTGAAACTAATTCCATATTCGCTTCCCAAAACGAATCTAGCGTACCTACATCGCGCCAATAAGGTTGGCCGCCGTATGACGGATCGCTAAAGGGATAAGCAAACACATTGTGTTCTTCTATAATAGCCGGAATAATATCATGGCCAAAGTCACGACCTGATCCCTCACGTTCTGCATCTTTTTTTAATTGCTCAAATAAGAACTCAGTATTGAAAACATAATTTCCCATCGAGGCTAGACACACACCAGGCTTGCCCGGAATAGAGGTTGGGTCAACTGGTTTTTCATCGAAACGACGTACCCGATTACTCTCATCGACCGTCATTACACCAAACGTTTTTGCCGCTTCTTCACAAGGCACTTCAATACAACATACGGTCATATCAGCCCCTGTTTCTACGTGTTTTGCAAGCAGTCCACCGTAATCCATTCTATAGACATGATCACCGGATAAGATCATCACGTATTTGGGGAGCTCGTGACGAATAATATCCATATTTTGAAATACTGCGTCTGCGGTGCCGCAGTACCACTCATCACCATATCGTTGTGATGCTGGTAATATCTCTACAGATTCTCCCAGCTCTTTTTTAAAGTGGCCCCATGCGCGATTAACATGACGGATAAGCGAGTGTGATTTATATTGCGTGGCAATCCCCACTCGTCTGATCCCTGAGTTAATACAGTTAGACAGTGGAAAATCAATAATTCGATGCTTACCGCCAAAGTATACTGCGGGTTTTGCTCTCCAAGTGGTGAGCTCATGAAGGCGCGAACCTCGTCCACCCGCAAGTATTAAAGCATATGTTTCTCGAGTGAGGGTACTAATATAACGATTCGCATAATTAGGCATTATTTGTTCTCTCCATAACTTTGTTGCGCTGACTACTGCATCGGACTCAATCGCCAAATATCATCGCTGTATTCTTGAATTGTTCTATCACTGGAAAATTTTCCACTCGCTGCTGTATTGAGAATACTCATACGCAGCCAGTGTTCCTTGTCTTTATATGCTTGAGCCGCATGTTCTTGACTTTCAACATAAGAAGGAAAGTCTTGAGCGACTAACCATGGGTCGCTGCTACTTTTTATTGAGTTGATAATGTCATCGAAAATATTAGGCTCAAAAAGATTGAAATGGCCGCTTTCCAATAGTGTCATCACGCGGTTTAAATCTTGATTACTTTCTATGATTTTTAACGGTTGGTAATGTAGTCTGGCCTGCTGAGCTTCTTCTGCTGTCAAGCCAAATAAGTAAAAATTATCGGCACCGACACAGTCTCTAATTTCTATATTAGCGCCATCAAGAGTGCCAATTGTCACAGCACCATTCATCATAAATTTCATGTTTCCGGTGCCTGAAGCTTCCTTGCCTGCGGTTGATATCTGCTCCGATAAATCAGTTGCAGGACATATTACTTCCATCTTTGAAACGTTGTAATTTGGTAAAAATGCAACGCGAAGATAAGGCTTAGCTGCGGGATCATTATTAATAACGCTTGCAACATTATTGATGAGTTTAATGATCTTTTTAGCCATGTAATAACCTGGCGCTGCTTTACCGCCAAATAAAACACAACGGGGAACCAACCCAGAAACTTCCCCTCTGCAAACTCGATCATATAGGTGGATCACATGAAGGATATTTAATAACTGACGTTTGTATTCGTGTATCCTTTTTACTTGGACATCAAACATCATGTCAGGATCAAACTCTACGCTACACTCTTGTTTTACCAGCTCAGTTAAGCGGCGCTTATTTTGCTGCTTCACCGCCAACCATTGTTGTTGGAAAGCGTGATTATCATAAAATCGACGCAGCTCGCTGATTTTTGAAAAGTCTGCTTGCCAGCCATCTCCGATTTTCTCTGAAATAAGCGCTGCAAGTTGTGGATTACAATGTGACAACCAACGTCTTGGTGTTACCCCATTCGTTTTGTTGTTGAACTTTTCTGGGCATAGTTGATAAAAGTCATTGAATAAGCCAGCTTTTAATAACTCGGTATGTAAAGCTGCAACTCCGTTTACCGAATAACTACCAACAATTGCAAGGTATGCCATACGAATTTGAGGATGTTCTGACTCTTCGATGAGCGACAACGCGCGCTGCTTCTCTATATCTCCTGGCCACTTTAATGCGACTTCGGAGAGGAAACGAGCGTTTATCTCATAAATAATTTCTAATAGCCTAGGTAGTAAACGTTGAAAAAGACTGACCGACCAACGCTCCAAAGCCTCTGGCAGTAGAGTATGGTTGGTGTAGGCCATCGTTGAGGTCGTAATTTTCCATGCTTCATCCCACTCCAGCTCATAGTCATCCAGCAAAATACGCATCAGTTCAGCAACCGCGACACTAGGATGTGTGTCATTAAGTTGGAACACATGAAAGTCAGCAAAGTCCTTAAAATCATCTCCATATTGTTCAACCCATGTAGCAATAACATCTTGTAAACTTGCGCTGGATAAAAAGTATTGCTGCCTTAGTCTAAGCTCTTTACCGTTTTCACTGGCGTCATTAGGGTAAAGCACCATAGTGATCTGTTCAGCTTGGTTTTTTTTAGCAACCGCTTCTGAATAACTCCCGGCATTAAACTCGGTTAAATCAAACTCATCCGTCGCTTCAGACTTCCAAAGTCGTAAGGTATTTACAACACCATTTCGATACCCAGGCACAGGTACGTCGTACGGAACGGCCAAGACATCTTGCGTATCAAGCCATTCGTGGTGTTGCCTACCCTGCTTATCAGTATGTACCTCAACATGTCCAAAAAACTTCACTCGCCTTGCTTGCTCAGGCGCTGCCAGCTCCCATGGATGACCTTCTCGGAGCCAGTTATCAGGCTGTTCAACCTGATGACCTTGCTCACAGGTTTGATTAAACATACCAAACTCATAGCGTAAACCGTAACCAATAACAGGAAGCGCAAGTGAGGCACAACTATCTAAAAAACACGCTGCTAAACGTCCTAAGCCACCATTACCTAAGCCTGCATCATGCTCTGCCTCTGCTACTTCTTCAAGTTCAGTGCAGTACTCTTGTAGCGCCGACTGCACTTGTTCATGAAGGTCAAGATTAATCACTGCATTTGACAACGCTCGGCCCATCAAAAACTCTAAAGAGAGATAGGCAGCTTTTCGAGTTTTCTGACTTTTAATGTGTTCTTTGGTCGCTCGGCAACGAGCAACTAATCGGTCGCGGATCGTCAGTGCCAAAGCGTGATACAGGTACAAACGGGATTCCCCGACTTTGTCACGCCCCAAGGTATAATAAAAATGACGCGTTAAATCGTCGGTTAAGGTGTCTTCATCTATCTTTGGTGCATCTTGCCAATGTTTCACAACGCAAACTGGTGCACTTTTATTAGCCATGCTATTCATCCCCTTTGATTGATGTAAATATCCATGCTGACTTAGCCGGAACCTGTAAATATGAGTCAATATCTGTTTTGTGTACCTCGACAGCCGTTGTGATCGCTAGTTTCCAATTAGAGGAAAAAGCACTTTGTGGCAATTTGATATTTATTGTGTTGTCACTTGCGTTCAAAATAATCAGTAAACTTTGGCCTAATTGCTGATCTGTAATGGTGTAACTTAGCCATTTTCGACTCGGCTCACGCCACTGCTCTGGGGAAAGCGGTTTGGCTTCTTCATTAAACCAATTAACCGCAAACCGGCTGTCGCTGTTATGCACATAAAACAAGTAAGAAAAGGCCGCAAACTGTTTGCGTATTGCCAATAAGTCTTGAATGAAGAAAGTAAGCGGATGATGCTGTTGATGATTTTTCCATGCTAACCAACTCGTACAATTGTCTTGGCAATAAGCATTATTATTACCATTTTGCGAGTGTGCCATTTCGGTGCCAGCACAAATCATCGGAACGCCTTTAGATAAAAACAATGTTAGAAGCGCATTTTTTTGCATACAAAGTCTAAGTTCATTAACTTTAGGATCTGCACTGAACCCCTCAACACCACAGTTAAATGAATAGTTTTCACTATGGCCATCTAGATTAGCTTCACCATTGGCTTCGTTATGTTTTTGTTCGTAGGCCGTCCAGTCAAACAGTGAAAAGCCGTCATGACTGGTAATAAAATTAATAGAGTTCAACGGTCCCCGTAGATTATGTTCAAATACATCACTTGAACCGTGGATCCGCATTGCCAGCTCAGGAAGCACTCCCTCATCCCCACGCCAGAAGCGCCTGACAGTATCTCTAAATTTATCATTCCACTCTCGCCAAGGTGCTGGAAATTGCCCTAGTTGGTAACCCCCAGGTCCAATATCCCAAGGCTCTGCAATTAATTTCACCTTACTCAGAATAGGATCTTGATTAAGCGCTTGCAAAAAAGCATGCTGATTAGAAAAGCCAGAGGTTTGACGCGCTAGGATCGTCGCCAAATCAAATCTAAAACCATCTACTCCCATATATTCAACCCAATATCGCAAGCTGTCTAATACCAGTTTCAATACGACGGGGTTTGAAATATTAAGGGTATTTCCACATCCAGTGTCATTTATATAAACATTTGGTTTATTTGGTAAGGTGCTGTAATAGGTGAGATTATCAAACCCTTTAAAGCTAATCGTAGGTCCATCTATGCCGCCTTCGGCTGTGTGATTAAAGACCACATCTAAAATCACCTCTATTCCAGCCTGATGCAGTCGCTCGACCATTAACTTAAATTCATTAATATCATCACTGACAAGGTAACTTTTGTGTGGAGTAAAAAAGCTAAGCGTATTGTAACCCCAGTAATTTTTTAATCCCTTAGTAGTCAAAAACTGTTCGTTAATAAAGGCATGCACTGGCAAGAGCTGCACAGCTGTCACACCAATATGCTTCAGATGATCAATAAATACAGGTTCGGCAAGGCCCAGATATTTACCTTGCAGCTTAGCAGGTACCTCAGGATGGCGTACCGTGGCTCCTTTTACATGACACTCATATATTACGGTTTTACTCCAAGGTGTGTTTGGGCGCACCCCTACATACTTTTCGGTCGCTACGACTTTGCTTTTTGGCATGTCACATGCGTTGTCTGATGGATTCAAATGCCCCACAGGCAGGTGGCAAAAATGTCGCTCACTCCATGTAAACTCACCAAAAAAATCTTTGCAATATGGGTCTAGTAAAAGTTTATTGACGTTGAATAATAAACCTTTCTCTGCACGATAATCGCCATCAACCCGGTATCCATATAAATCACCTGCTTTTGCCCCTTCGATAAATAGCGACCAATTTCCCCCTTCGTGGCGAAACATGGGCAAACGATTGACTTCACTATGCCCGCTTTTATCAAACAAACACAATGTCACTTTTGCCGCTTTTGGCGCATAAACACAAAAGTTAACGCCTTTGCCCGTAACAGTTGCGCCAAGCGTATAAGGGTGGCCACGATAGCTTATTAGCATGTGCCACCAGAGATCAGCTGTAAATAAATAGTCGCCAGCGGCGGGATGGTTATATCAATACTTTGACTAAGTCCGTGGCTTTCAATCTCTTTCGACTCTATCAATTGTTGCTTATGTGCAACAATACCAACGCCACTGCCCCAAAATTCCGTGTCATCAGTGTTTAAAATCACTTGATAAACGCCAGAAGCCGGTACGCCTAAACGGAAATGAAAATGTGTCTGGGGGGTGAAATTTGCCACTACGACAAGTGGGGTCAAGCCATCGTTTCCATAACGGATAAAACTAAAGATACTTTGTTCAGCATTTCCACCATCTATCCAATTGAATCCAGTGGACTTAGTATCACACTCGAACAATTGAGGCGTTGCCTTGTAGGTTTCATTTAGTGATTTGATACATTTATAGATACCGCGATGCGCTTCACTCTCTAACAAATGCCAATTTAATTGCTGGTTGTGGTTCCACTCCTCACGCGGTGCCAACTCAGATCCCATAAATAGCAGCTTTTTGCCAGGGTGTGCGAACATAAACCCATAATAAGCCCTTAAGTTAGCAAATTGCTGCCAATCATCCCCTGGCATTTTGCTCAATAACGCACCTTTCCCGTGAACGACTTCGTCGTGGCTTAATGGTAAAATATAATTTTCAGAGTAAGCATAGACCATGGAAAAGGTCATTTCATGATGGTGGTATTTGCGGTGAATAGGGTCTTTTGACATATAATTCAGGGTGTCGTTCATCCACCCCATATTCCATTTATAGCCAAAACCCAATCCATCATGTTCGACACTACGCGTTACCCCAGGCCAAGCTGTAGATTCCTCAGCTACCATCATGATCCCATCATTTTCACCGTAACATTGAGTGTTTACTGACTTTAAACATTCAATCGCACCCAAGTTTTCACGTCCACCATATTGGTTAGGGATCCACTCGCCTTGCTTTCTGCTGTAATCCAAGTACAACATCGATGCCACGGCATCGACACGCAAACCATCAATGCCGTATTCCTTGATCCAGTACATCGCGTTAGATAATAAGAAGCTTTTTACTTCTGCGCGGTCATAATTAAAAATGTATGTGTTCCAATCAGGATGGAATCCCTGTCTTTTGTCAGCATGTTCATATAGGTGCGTGCCATCAAATTTATGCAAGCCGTGAGGGTCGGAAGGAAAATGTCCAGGAACCCAATCTATTAACAACCCCAACTCAGCTTGATGACAACATTCAACAAAGTATGCAAAATCTTCTACTCCTCCAAACCGACTGGTGGGTGAGAACAAGCCAACAGGTTGATAACCCCAAGAGCCATCAAAAGGATATTCGCTGATTGGCATCAATTGCAGATGTGTGAATCCCAAAGACTTCACATAAGGGATTAAGTCATCTCCAAGTTCACGGTACGTTAAATAGCGATTACCTTCTTGTTCTCGGCGCTTCCAAGACCCAAGATGTACCTCGTATATACTAATTGGTGCATCAATCCTATTGCGAGATGCTTTTTCTATTTGCTCAGGTTGAGTCACCACTGCTGTTGGCTTTGATTGCGTAATACTTGCAGTCCCTGGCGCTTGCTCCATTTTGAATGCAAGTGGATCTGCCTTTTCAATTCGCTCTCCATCAAATGTTGTAATAGCAAACTTATAGCAACGGTCGACATTCAGTTGAGGTATAAAAAGTTCCCATACGCCACTGGCAGGGTGCAATCTCATTGGATGTTGAGTGTTGTTCCAATGGTTAAAGTCACCGATCACCGAAACAGATAATGCGTTTGGTGCCCAAACGCTAAAGCGAAACCCTTCAACACCATCCACTGTAAGTTGATGTGCGCCGAGGTGCAGATAGGCTTGCGCCTGTGTACCTTCATTAAATAAATACAAAGCTTCATCTGATAAGGTGCTCGCAAACGAATATACATCTCTACCGGTTACTGTCTGATTTGGATAAACAACTTCTAACTGATATTCTTGATTGGCAAAATTTTTGTCTAAAACCGATGAAAATAGAGCGCTTTGACGAAATTGCGTTAGCGGATACCTACTATGTTTTGTAAGTACAAATACCTCTTGCGCCCCTGGAATGTAGCATCGTACCACCGACTGATTATCATTAAATTGATGTAGCCCTAAAAAAGCAAACGGATCACGACATTTACCTGCCGCCAGCGCGGTAACTTGGCAATCATAATGAGGCATTTGAGCGTCTTCTAAATTTGGTCTTGTATTCATCTATAAATTCCTGCTTGTGACAGCGTCGCGGATCAGCATTTGGGATTTTGCGATAATCTCTGTTGATGTTTGAGTTAACTGCCGCCTCCAGTTTGGATATTCCTTATCGGTACCGGGGATATTTACTGGTAGCCGCTGACAGTCGAGATCATCCAATTGTAGCGTCAACATTTTTGCCGGTGACTGAGCTAGCACCTTTATTAACGCCGGATAAACTAAAGCAGCCTCGCTTTTTAGGTCTATACCTCGCACACCATGAAGACTCAACCAACGACAAAGCTTGTCTCGCTCCGTCTCCCTTTGTACATTTGCAACTGAGGTTTGCTGCTCATCGAGTAGCTGATATTGCTTTTTGAGCCGCAAATCATCGTGCTCCCACCAGCCAAAAAAAGGTGGTACGTCATGATTAGCAACCATTAACAAAGCATTTTTTTTTATAATGTTCAACGGCAAGAAACTGATCATCATGATCTTTTTCAAAATAAAATAGAATATTGCTGTATATGTGGGACTCTGCCATTGCTAACTTAATTTCCGTTGGCACCACTCCCAAATCTTCTCCGATCACCATGACTTTGTGTAGCGCCGACTCTATCTTCAATATTGCGAGTAAGTATTCAAAAGGATAATAAACGTAACAGCCACTCTGAGACTCCCCACTTACAAAGCACCACCATAAGCGTCTTAACCCCATCACATGATCAATCCGTAGCCCCCCGACTCCGCTGATATTTGCTCTAATCAGCTGTTTAAAAAACTCGAACCGTTCAACTTTTAACTTGACAGGGTTAAGCGCTGGCAGGCCCCAATTTTGTCCCTGCTCAGCCCATGGATCTGGCGGCGCTCCAACTCTCGCATGTTCGGCATAGAGTGACCGATTACTCTCATATTCACTCGAGCCGTCAGCACAACCAACGGCTAAATCATTAATAAGCCCTATTGCCATACCGTGTTCTAGTGCCACTAGCTGACAATGTGCCAACTGCTCAAACGCTACCCACTGTAAAAACCTGGCGAACTCATCGTCAGTAAACCCACTCAACTCTTCTTTTTTGCGCTGACAAAACTGTTTAAAATCAGCATCCCAGTCATTGCGTTGATTTTGTAAGTACTGCCATAAGCTATGCAGCTTAGCTAATTTGTCGTTCATACAACGAGACATATCAAGGTAACTGTGATTACGGTCACTTTTATCGATATTACTTTGCTTAAAAAACACGCTTTTATCTACATTGAATCGCTCACATAACAACTCAATAGATATATAAAAAGGGTGAAGTAAGCGCCTATCATTTGGGCTATATGGGCTTGCCTTTTCTGGTTGTTCGACAAACAGTAGGTGGAGTGGGTTCAATAAAATGTAATCAACTCCCTCGCCAGCTGCCAAAACAATCAGCTCTTTCAACTCAAAAAAATCAGCGCTTAGTTTTGAGTTTTCAGGTTTAAGCGAATAAAGTTGTACAGAGATCCCAAGTAACTTTTTATTATCCGAGATGGGATCGTAGCAATGCTCGGGAGTAACCCAAAACTCAGTTTCGTAGCATTGTCCATTTATAGTTACTTTGGCTTGATGATAACCAACAACAACTGGAGCAATAGCGACTGACAATGCTACATAACGCGTTCCTTGATAAACGTAGTCACCCACTTCTGACAGGTTGTTGCACTCACAAACAAAATGATAATTTAATGCAGGAATAGAGATAGTAAGCTCAGATAAGCTACTACACGCTTCAAGTCTCAACGTTAACTTAGGCTGGGCTTCTTTTGTTAACGTAATAGCTTCGATAGGTGTTAGCCATTTTGCAATATCCAAAGCAAAATTAAGTGCATTTACTTCATCAATATCATCTGTATTTACACCACATTCTTTGAGGGCTGACAAGCGAGTCTGGTGATCAAAGATAACATGATCACCTGTATATTTATGATATTCATAACCAATACCATATAAATATAAAAGCTGAGCAATATGGTCCATTTATTGTCTTAAGCCCTGCAAGTGGATACAACGCTGTTGTCTTCCCCAAATCCATTTGGCACGTAATCATCCGCTTGATGATCGTTATCCCAGACCTCGCCATCAATCAAATATCTAAAATGGTAATCTTTGTCGGTTGGTAAACGGTGTTTAAGTTTAAAAGCACACTCTTTTTTAACAAACTTCATTGGCTCAGGTTGCCAGCCATTAAAATCCCCGACCAGCGCTACAGTTTTAGCTTGTGGGTGTGAAAATGAAAATGTAACTTCTGCTTCGTCTTTTGTTTTAAAAAACCGTTTGGTGAGCATATAACCCCCATTTACCTTGTGTGAGTCCATATTTCACAGTGACGTACGCTAATACTGCAAACGACTGGTAACTGTGTACGATTTATTTTGGGTATTTTTTAAGAACCCAGCTATCTGACACTGTACTAACACAGCACCATCAAGCCTGCTCTATCAATCACGAACCTCAAGTACAGCAAACAAATATTGAGTTTGTATGACAGTACTAATTTGGTGCGCTTTTGCACCACTTTGTCGCAACCTAAATCTGACAAGTCGTAATTTCAGGTTGCTATGAGATCCTTGCAATCGCTGAGCCAATTACGTTAAAAGTTAAGATGAAAGCTAGTTAAGAACCGTTCTCATGTAAAGTGAATTTAACTAATAATTGATCAAGCGCATATAAAGTCACGACCAATATGAGATTTTTGGTACTTTTGCACGATGAAGTTTGCAACTGAATGCTAAAATGTGTAAAAAACTATCTTACAGACCAAATCATTATCGCCTACCATGTCATCTTAGCTTGATAACGTGAGTAGCGAATTTTTAAGGAAAGCCTATTCATGACACGTGCTATAAGACTAACAAGTACCCTAGTTTTAGGCGCGTTATTTGTTGTCATATTGCTTCATCTATCGTTTAAAGCGCACGTTTTTGAATTACTATCTACTGGTTTTGCGGTTAGTTCATTAGAAAACTCAGTGGCATCACCTTGGTATGCCTTTTTATTACATGGAATACATTTTAGTAGCAGCGAAAGTGACCTATTTGTGGTGATTGACCTTGCAGCTGATACACGCAAATTTATTGACGTCAACTTAGTATGGTATGACGTATTTACTTCCCCCATCACACTGACGGCTTTAGCGACCTTACTCACGATTATTTTTTATTTACTGAAGGCAGAATGTCGATACCGCAATCAAGATAGAGACGTGGACAAGATAAACAATGATGTACACAATATCCTGACTCGCCTTGAAGTTGACAGTGCACCGCTTCATCACAAGTCACCTCTTGCTGGGTTAAGTCACTCTATTCATGATTTATCTAGTCACCTGGCGAGGGTTAAACGTCATTCCGAGTCGCAAATTTTTCAAGATAAGCTCACCAAATTAATTGACCGCCATGCCTACATTGACCATATCGAGGTAAAATTAAAACAAGCAGAACTCAATCAAGCAAAATGCGGCCTGCTATTTATTGACTTAGATGGCTTTAAACAAGTGAATGACTCTTTCGGTCACAGTTTTGGAGATGAAATTCTTATTCAAGTTGCACTACGACTATCAAAAGTAGTTCGTCAGTTTGGACTTGAAGACACCCACCCAATCTATGGACTTGAACAAAACTTATCACGCCTAGGGGGCGATGAGTTTTCGATTTTTATTCCCACACTTCCTAACCCTAATTTATGTACTGAAATCGCACAGTCTATCTTGTGCGATATAGAGCGTGACTTTTTACTTGGCAATAAATTGGTAAAAATTGGCGCAAGTATTGGTATCGCGGTTTATCCCGACAGTGCAGCAACGCCAAACTCGCTGTTGCAAATGGCCGATGTAGCTATGTACCGTGCAAAATCAGACGGTCGCGGCATATTTAAAGTCTATTCACCTGAAATGGGCTCTAAAATGCGGCGCTATCATTACCTGCTTGAAGAACTGAGACTAGCCATTGCAGCACAAAGCTTTTATCTCTCATTCCAGCCTATCGTACATGTTGAAGATTGCGCGATTGATTATTTTGAAGCGCTGATCCGCTGGAACCATCCAATAGAGGGGCTTATCCCCCCAGCTGAATTTATTCCTATTGCTGAAGAGTCTAATTTAATCCTAGAGCTTGGCGACTGGATCTTGCTTGAGTCATGCAGGCAAATGTCTGCTTGGCATAATGCAGGTATGAAGAAGGTAAAAATTTCGGTCAATGTCTCGGGTATTCAGCTTAAACATCGGAAAATTTTTGAATGGGTCAATACGGCACTGGAAAAAACTGGGCTACCTGCAAGTGCATTGATGCTAGAAATTACCGAATCAACGCTGATCAAAGCCAGCAATGAAACAATTTCTCAGCTACAGCAATGCAGAGATGCAGGAATAAGCGTTGCTATTGACGATTTTGGTACTGGTTTTAGCTCTTTGAGCACACTCGCTGACCTTCCTATCGATGTAATCAAAATCGACAAGCTATTTATCACTCAAGCAAATAGCAATCCGAAATATCGTAAAATATTAAATTCGATCAGTGAACTTGGACAGCAATTAGAGCTGAAAGTTGTCGCCGAGGGAGTTGAGCAAATTGAGCAATTTGAGTTAGTTAAAGACCTTGGGATCAGTTGTGTACAAGGCTACTTAGTCAGCAGACCAGAAAGCTCCAACAACGTTGGTAGCAAAGTGCTCAATGGCAATGTAAATCACATCGCAGCTACGGGCACGAGTATTTGGTTGCCAGAACACGTAGGGTGATCCCCTCGCCTTACGTTGAAAAATAGATACAGTCTTATAAAACTCACTTCACGTTATCCATGAATTGTTCTAACGCTTAAATTTTGTTTCTAAGATAACTGACGAATTAGTACGCTCTATTCCTTCCAAATTACCGATTTCGTCAAGTAGATGACTCAGCTGCTCCAAACTCTGCGCTTCAACAATGGCAATCAAGTCATATTCTCCACTTATAGCATAAAGTGCTGAAACATTTGGTAACTGTTGTAATGCCAAGTTTGCTTTTGCGGTGAGCTTTTGCTTTACCTTTATTGCAACATGGGCAGACACAAGGTCATCGATATATTGTTCAGCAAATTCGACTCGATAGCCCTTGATCACTCCATTTTGTTCTAATTTCGCAATACGGTTCTGTACTGTCGTTCTAGAAATATCGAGTTTTCGTGCTAACTCTGAGATGCTCTCCCGTGCATTATTTCGCAACAGTGCAATGAGCTTTTCGTCTTGTAAACTTATCATTTTGCAATTTAACCATGTCAATTTGATATAAATAATAGCAAATATGTGAATTATTGCACTGCAAATTATTATAAAAGCGCGTAATAATGAGGAAATAGCAAGTTGGCTGTGAGCAGAACATCAAATAAACAATTTTTGCTCAACAGAAATAACGCACAATGATAAAAATTTAGGAGAAAGCGTCATGCAAGCAAACCGCGAATTATTCGATGAAGTCATGGTTCCAAATTACAACCCATCTGCTGTGATCCCTGTCAAAGGTGAAGGCTCTCGTGTATGGGATCAAACAGGCAAAGAGTTCATCGATTTTGCTGGTGGTATCGCGGTAAATTGTCTCGGTCACTGCCACCCTGCGCTTGTCTCTGCACTAAAAGAGCAAGGCGAAAAAATTTGGCACCTATCGAACGTAATGACGAATGAGCCAGCATTGCGCCTTGCCAAAAAGTTAACCGATGCGACATTTGCAGAGAAAGTATACTTCGCAAACTCAGGTGCTGAAGCAAATGAGGCTGCACTTAAGCTTGCTCGGCGCTGGGCTTTAGATAAATTTGGTGCAGAGAAGTCGCAAATCATTGCATTTAACAAAGGCTTCCATGGACGTACTTTTTTCACCGTAACTGTGGGTGGTCAAGCAGCCTATTCTGACGGCTTTGGCCCAAAGCCTGCTGATGTTACTCATGTTGATTACAACGACCTATCTGCGTTTGAGAAAACAATCTCAGATAATACCTGTGCTGTAATGATGGAACCGCTTCAAGGCGAAGGTGGAATAATTTCTCCAAACCCTGAATTTGTACAGGCTGTACGTGAGCTTTGCGACAAGCATAATGCTTTACTTATTTTTGATGAAGTTCAGACTGGTGTTGGTCGTACGGGTGACCTATATGCTTATCAAGGCCTAGGTGTAACACCTGATATTTTAACCACTGCAAAGGCACTTGGTGGCGGCTTTCCTATTGGTGCGATGTTAACAACAACTGACATTGCGTCACACTTAAAAGTAGGTACACATGGTTCAACATACGGTGGTAACCCGTTAGCCTGTGCCGTTGCAGAAGCCGCGTTTGATACAGTAAATACCGAAGCGGTGCTATCAGGTGTAAAAGCCAAAGAGCAACTATTCAGAGATGGTCTAAACGCTATTAACGACAAGTACAATGTATTTTCTGAGGTGCGCGGTAAAGGTCTTCTTCTTGGTGCCGTGCTCAATGACAAATTTGAAGGCCGTGCACGTGATTTCCTTGTAGCAAGTGCAGAGCACGGTTTAATGTCATTAGTGGCAGGCACTAATGTCGTTCGTTTCACACCTTCTCTTGTGATCACAAATGAAGAGATCGCAGAAGGTTTAGCACGCTTTGAACAAGCGGTTGCTGCAGTAGTTAACGGCTAAGGAGCTGGGGATCTTGATCCCCTCTTTCTCATGTTAGTATTAAGACCAATACAAAAAACTGACTTTGATGCGCTAAAAACGATTGCGATTGAATCTGGTCACGGGTTTACCTCATTACCTGTCGACGATGAATTGCTATCGAATAAAATTGATCGCTCAGTTAAAAGCTTCACAAAGTCAGTTACAAAACCGTATGACGAAGGCTATTTATTCGTTCTTGAAGACACCCAAACGGGAGAAATTATCGGCACCACAGCAATCGAGGCCGCTGTTGGTATGTCTGTACCTCTGTATCACTACCACTTGGGTAAAACTGTACATCATTCAAGTACGCTTGGGGTTTACAACACCGTAGATATTTTGTCCATGTGTAACGATTACACTGGCAGTTCAGAGATTTGCACGCTGTTTTTACGAGAAGGTCATCGCCAAGGGTTAGCGGGGCGTTTTTTATCACGCAGCCGTTTTTTATTTATGGCCGAGCATGCAGAGCGTTTTAGCGATACTGTTATTGCAGAAATGCGAGCGTTAGCGATGAACATGGTCATTCACCATTTTGGCAGTGGTTACAAGAACACTTTTTTAGTATCGAATTTCCACAAGCTGATCACTTAGTAGGACTGGGAGACAAGGTTTTTATTTGTGAGCTGATGCCGAAGTACCCTATTTACGCAAACTTACTAAGCCCAGAAGCACAAGCCGTTATCGGTCATGTACACGAAAAAACCAAACCTGCATTAAGATTATTACAAAAAGAAGGATTTGAGCACCGTGGTTACGTTGATTTATTTGATGCGGGACCCACTGTTGAGGCCAAACTCGAAAATATCAGCACAGTAAGAGAATCTTTTAAGGGCGAGGTTGAAATTGTAACCTCAGTACCAAATAACCTCCCCAGCCTCGCTATTTCCAATGGTCGACTAGACGTGTTTAAAGCCACTTTTACCGATCAAGCATATTTGTGCGAAGCTGAGGAAAAAATTCAACTCACCACCGAAGTTGCAAATGCACTTGAAGTCACTCAAGGTGAGTTAATAAGCGCATTTAAATTATAAATTTCATGTCGTGCTAATACCAAAAGGTATAACGTTAACAACTGTCACCGAGACAAAAAATTAGGAAACCATTATGCACAACAACGTAGATACATTATTTGAACAGCTGTGGGATAATTACCTAGCAGTAACGCCCTCTGCGGTAAAGGTCCACGAACAGCTGGGCTCGACACAAAAAGATGACGTGATCAATGACCATATCGCGCTTCGCACCTTCAATATCGAAAAAGTTGGGCTAGAAAAACTCGCAGCACACTTCAAAGCTGTCGGTTATAAAGAGTGTGGTGAATATCACTTCGAAGCAAAAAAACTATATGCAAAGCACTATGAGCACCAAGATCCTACTAAACCAAAAGTGTTCATCTCTGAGCTGCTAGTTGAGAAATGCTCTGAAGAGCTACAAGCAATAGTTAAAGACATGGTTGAGCAAATTGACGAGTCAGCGGTTAGTGCTGAAAACTTTTTGTACTCAGGGACGCATTGGAGTGTATCTCACGACACATATAAAAAACTATTAGCAGAAAGTGAATACGCAGCATGGATGTCGGCCTGGGGTTATCGTGCTAACCACTTCACGGTCAGTATCAACTATCTGAAAAACTTCACCACAATTGAAGCAGTCAACCAAGCACTAAAAGACAATGGCTTTGAGCTAAACACCTCAGGTGGCGAGATCAAAGGCTCACCAGAAGTGCTACTTGAGCAATCTTCCACACTTGCTGATCACCAATCAGTGAAGTTCAGCGACGGTGAATTTAGTATCCCTAGTTGTTTTTATGAGTTTGCACTGCGCTATAAAAAACCAGATGGAGAGATCTACACCGGTTTTGTTGCAGCCTCTGCTGACAAGATTTTTGAAAGTACCAACGCAAGATAGTCACTGAAATGACAGTGCTTGAGTACAAGCACTCTGCCCAAATTGCGAAGCAGCCTTAAAGGCTGCTTTTTATATTAATTTCTTCACAAACTTGCGGCAATATCGCTTCAGTAATGCCTGCTGGCAGCTGGGTTAACTTAGGCGTGGCCAACTTGGTTACATTGTTACCAGCAATAATATTATCAATCCAATCAGCGAAATAAGAAACGCGACTATAGACTTCTGTCACACCGTAACGGCCAATTTTTCCGCCCTCTACTCTTGAGCTTATCCCAAACACAATACCTTGCCCATTCTCATATTGATAGGCTGGACCGCCGCTATCTCCCCCACCCGACACACCTTCCAAAGGGAGCCCATTTTCACCACGGTCGAAGCTAAATTTAATAACCGGACCTTGGGCTACTTTTACGGTATTTTGTGCCCGTCGCATTTGACCTTGGTTAGCTAAATTGTCAATCGTTTGCCCAGTTATACCATTACCAGTTCCTCCTATGCCGATAAACCATAAAACTTCATCAAGCTCTTCTTTTTCACGGTTAATCATCAATGGCTTAACATCACTTAGCGCTTGCTGGATCTTGATAAGTGCAATATCGTGACTTTTCCCTGGCATATAGTCTGAGTGAACAAATACTTGGTCAATCACAGTAGGGACATTATTTATGAGTATTGTCGAATTCGGCCGAAGGCAAAATGTTGCATGAGCGGCGGTTAATACCCACTTTGATCCTATCAGTGTGCCATGCCCACCATCGATGTAAAAAGTTGCTAATTGCGGCAATACATCGCTCGATACTCTATAGTCTGCATCATCTACGTCATGTCGGATCACTATACTATGTGAATTAGAAGAAATACCTAATATTATCAAAAGCCAAAACCGCATTTTATACTTCCTTTATCAAAACAGAGTGAGCCATCAAGGTGGTGTCCTATAATGGGTAAAAAACCACCATAAAACATAATAATACGATGCTCAACCCCTGCATACTTTTTCGCTCAATGACTAGGGCTTTTTGTATCTTACCGCTATTGAATACAAAGAAATGGTCTTACGGAAAATTCGGCTTTATACCACTTATTTTGCTAACGTAAAGGTGTCTACATCAAAGCAGACAAGGTGAGAATTTTTTATTTGGTTGTTCTAAATAAAAATTTTGAACATAGCGAGTGTCAGATTGACTTCCTTACATCGAGTAAGTAGTAAGACCAATTGGTATTATTGACGATGTTTGACATATTTTTGTCAAATAATACTTGTAGAGTTCATACTGGGCGACTCTACGGCGTCCAATAGTGTATGGTTCAATATCATTTGTTTAATCTGGGGTTTGGATAAGGAATGCTTGAATTCATTGTTGCTAAAGCACAACTTAGTGTTCTCCTTGTCTAGCCAGAGAGTTTTAGGGAGAACACCGCTTCCGCGTCCTGCTCTCGCTAAGGTATCTACATCCTGTAGGCAAGGCGAATTTACGCATCAATAGCTGGCTATTGGAAGTAAATTCAACGCAGTTAGCGCTAAAACTGGCTGCTAGAAAGGTATTAATTATCCAAAGCTCAGGTTATTTAATTCAGAATTGACTGATATTTAGAGCTATTTAGCTAAGGAAGTTTTGAGGGAGTGATCATGACCAGCTACGTTTCTATATTTAACACGCTAAACCGAGGACTAAGTGTAAAACCTCCGGTTACGTATCCTGCTATGGATTCAAAGAAGCACTATAAGCATGAATTAAAATACTGGCAAACTCAGCTATTACACGTACAGCAGGCCTATTTTCACCAAAAGAAGCGCGCTATTTTAGTATTTGAAGGATGGGATGCGGCTGGCAAAGGTGGTGCCATTCGCCGCATGACCGAAAAGCTCGACCCTAGAGGCTTTAAAGTGTTCCCTATCGCAAAACCCGACCCAGAAGAGCAAGGTCGACACTATCTGTACCGCTTTCAAACTAAGCTTCCCCCGCTTGGCACTATGACTATTTTTGACCGCTCTTATTACGGACGAGTGTTAGTCGAACGCGTTGAAGGGTTTGCCAGCGAAAATGAATGGCGTCGCGCCTATCAAGAAATCAACGAATTTGAACGACTACTAGTCGATGATAACGTTCGCATTGTGAAAGTCTTTTTGCATATTAGCGAGAAAGAGCAGCTAAAACGATTTACAGAACGGTTAAATAACCCCTATAAACGTTGGAAGCTAACAGAAGAAGATATTCGTAACCGTAAAAAGCGTGAAGAGTACGAGCAAGCCATTGATGATATGTTTGGAAAAACCGATACAAACCTAGCGCCTTGGCATGTCATCCTTGCTGAGCATAAATGGTATGCGCGAGTACAAGTATTAAAGACCGTAGTCAATGCGCTCAGTGAGGGGGTCGATATTAGCCCGCCACCTATCGATAAAGCGGTTGTTAAGCTGGCTAAATCTCAATTGGGTATTATTCAAAAGGAGGACTAATCCATGAATCGTCATGACTATCTAGCATCTTATTTTGAGGAACGTGAAGGCGTGAGCGTTAGCCGTGAGTGCAATAAATTCAGCAAAATGAGACTAAGTCCACTACGGTTTTTTCGGGGTAGTGCTGCACTGATGTACAAAGACCTACTAGAGCAACAAATTACCTTACCAGACACTGCCACTACACTTCCCCTGACTTACATTATGGGCGACTGTCATACAGGAAACTTCGGCTTTCATAGTGAAGAAGGCAGCCATGGTGATACCTTAATCTTTGAGCCAAATGATTTCGACGATGCGTGTGTTGGACATGCAGTATGGGATCTGTTCCGCTTTTTGGTCAGTTTGCCCCTTACTCAACTGGAGGGAGGCTGCATTCAAGAGCAAGCTAAAGATATAAAAGATCGCAGCAAGCCTGTTGTGAATAAAGAACAGATACTCCAAGCACAACAGGTGTTTTTACAAAGCTACATAAAAACTTGTCAATTGTCGCTGGAACATAAAGTCGATAGTAATACCGGCCTAATTGTATTTAATAATAACCACATATTGTACAAACGGTGGCAAAAAGGCTTGCAAAGAATGGCGGGAGGTGCCGCATTTACGATTAAAAGTACGCTTGCTAAAGAGATTGACCTCAGTATTAAACCCCTTAGCTTTCGAGACGACAAACTCAGATTTAAGCAAATTGATCCAGATTTGAAAGAGAGTCTTATTGACCACTTCGCGGCATACGTTGATGACGAAATTTTGGACTGTGTTGAGCGAATTGACCAAGGCACAGGTTCGTTGCACCTGAGCCGCTATTATTTATTGGTTGGGCCAAGTGTGCAAAAGCCTACCAAAGACATTCTGCCCCTGTGTCACATTGTTGAGATTAAGCAGCAGCAGGTTGCATCACCTCTGGCTTATTTTTCCAGCCTAAGCCCCGTTAACCGCCTCGACCCTGCGCATTTAACGGTTAATAGTCAAAGAAAAATGCAGCGCCGTACCGATCTTATTTTGGATAATGCACTGTGGCAAGGCAGCCATTGGTTGGTGCGCTCACGTCACCATGCTCGTGTTGGTATCGACCCAGAAGACATCACTATTGGTAAACGCGCTGCAACTAGATCCGGTTTTAGTCAATACTCGGAAACCTGCGGTGAGGCACTTGCCCTCTCCCACATGCGCTCAGATCGACGCTCGCTACATTTTCAAGAACAAGTTGTCGCTGTCTTACCTGATTTAATCGATGAATTGATAAAAACCGCCTGTCACTACAGTGAACAGGTTATCGCTGATTGGCGCTGGTTTTGCGAGCGAGGGTAGCGTTAACATCAGTCGCCTTCTAATTGCTTTTGATTTGGAATATCAATAACTAATCCATCATGGGCAATAACAAGCTCGCCGTCGAAGTGCTTAGCGGCTTCATCAATAAGAGGTTGTAGCATACCTTCGCCGTGATAGCGTACGCTAAAATGGGTAAGCGCGAGGGTCGGCACTAGATGAGTTTGTGCGAACTGAGCAATGCGTTTGGCATCACTGTGCCCGGTGTGAAATCCGACTTTATGTAGATCAGGCGCGGTAAAAGTGGCTTCGTGAACAAGCAGATCTGCGCCCTGAATAGCCTGTGAAAGTAAAGCTGGCTTTTCATTGTCGCCACAAATTATTGCCACTCTAGGCCGCCAGCTATAAAAACTGTAGTCCGCTGAGCGCAAAAGTCGGCTCTGGTATTCAACATCTTGGCCTTTTTGAAGCAAATTATAATGACCACCAGAACCAATGCCATCTTGCTGTAGTTTACTTATTTTTAACTTACGTGGAATACACTTTTCGGTAAGTTTATAGCCAACACTAGGGACCCGATGCTGAAGCGCTATGGCTTCAATGTCGCAACAGTTAAGGCTTAATTTATCGGTTAACTCTTCCAGAGCAATGGTTATTAGATCAAAGCCCAACTTAACTTCTGTCAGAGCAAAACAACTATGCACAAATTGCACAACCGCGCGCGGGGCAATTAATTTAAGTGGAGCTTGCCTCGCGTTGAGCGCCATTGACGAAATGAGTCCGGGTAACCCATAACAATGATCCCCATGCAGGTGAGTGATACAAATGGCTTCTAAGTGATATAGCGTTAACTCGCTATGCAATAGTGCATGTTGCGTCGCTTCGGCGCAATCAATCAACACCCAAGCCTTTGTATTATCGAAGCTTACAGCGGTAGCGGACATATTGCGCTGTTTGGAAGGACAACCAGAGGAGGTGCCCAGAAAATGTACTTTCACGCTAAAACCATTTACTTTTTTGCTCGGTCTGTCATTGTAACTAACAAATAAAGTATATGTGAAGCGCACATATTAACGATGCGAGATTATCTCTAAGGAGAAGATGATGAATTTAATAGCGTCAGATTGCATGATCCTAGTGATTGATATTCAAGAAAAGTTTCGTCCACATATCGCTGAATTTGATGCCATAGAAAATCAAGTAACAACACTACTAAACGCTGCTCGATATTTGTCTATACCAGCCCTTATTTTTGAACAATATCCCAAAGGGTTAGGTCACAGTGCACCTAATTTACTTAAATTTGACTTACCTATTATTGAAAAAACAGCTTTCAGTGCCTATTACACAGAGGACTGTAAGCAAACTATTCAATCGTATCAACGAGATACTGTGATTGTTGTAGGGTTAGAGAGTCATATTTGTGTACAGCAAACTGTGAACGATCTATTGGCTGATAACTTTAATGTGGTTATTGCAGCAGATGCTATATGTTCGCGTAACCCGAAGCACACTCAGTGGGCTTTGGCGCAAATGCAAGCCGACGGAGCACGTTTTTTAGCCATAGAGTCTATTCTCTTTCAATGGCTTAAAACAGCAAAAAATGAGCAATTTAAAGCAATTTCAGCGCTAGTTAAGTGATCACGAACCACTTTACTAACGTATTTAAGGACAGAGGTTAAGAAATGAAAAATGAATTAGACAGCAGATTTTTGTTAACCGTTTTTGAGCATATTCAAAAAAACGGTGAGGTGACAAGTGATGGTAAACGCTACCAAGGCGTAACAGCTTTTGCAGATCCAGACGGATACACGATTTATCTTCAAGGCAGTGGCGTACTGCTGCGCTCTGGTTTTCATAATACTTATCACCTCGACTATGAGCATGATAAACACAAAGACGATTTAATAAAAAAGCTTGAGTATATATACAAAGAGGCGAATGCGTAGTTTATATCCAAATAGCAACCGAGGACGCCGTGTCCGGCGACCTCGCCCAGAACGCAACCAAACCCGCGTATACATAGAGCAGGTAGTGGCTGCACTAAAAGCCAACCCAGATAAAATAAATATCATCAAGCGTAACTGTAGCGAATACCGTCAACAAAGCTTTCTCAAACGTGGGTTTTTGCTCGCTATCGAACGGTTCGACTGGGTATTTGCCATTGACGATGACGTACACAGGATCTGCGAACAAATTCTAGCTGACGATTACATTGGCAAAAGACTACGACGTTATCCTTTACTTTTCAAAGGCGTGTTAAATGATTAATCTCGTTTGGCTAAAGCGAGATCTCAGAGTATCTGATCACCGACCGCTATATGAAGCTGCAAATAACGGCAAGCCTACTTTAATTCTGTACGTTATTGAGCCTGACTACTGGCAGCTCGAAGATACCAGCAAAAGGCAATTCCAATTCATTAAAGAGTCGTTATTAAGCCTGTCAAGTCAACTACAATGTATTGGCGCTTCTTTGACCGTACGTAAAGGTGATGTGGTTGAAATTTTGGAGAAAGTTCATCTACATGCTGCTATTTCAAATCTATATTGTCACCAAGAGACTGGCAACCCCTGGACGTACGAGCGAGACAAACGCGTTATTGCATGGTGTAAATCCAAGCAAGTTAACTATCAAGAATATCAACAACAAGCTGTATTCAGAGGTCATGTCAATCGTGATAAATGGCATCATGTCGCTGAGAGGTGGCTTCAGGCAGCCGTTTTTCCCACACCGACACATATCCACACTTTACTTCAACACCATAACGGCCTTAAGTTACTTGATGTCTACCCGGCGGATGACAACAACGAAGCTAGAACACCACAACAAGGCGGGCTAGAGGCCGCTAACAAAACTCGAGACAGCTTTTTTCACCACAGAATCAACGAATATCTATACGGAATATCGAGCCCGGTAAAATCTACCACAAGTAGCTCAAGGCTTAGCCCCTATTTGGCTTATGGTGTGCTCAGCTTGAGGCAAGTATTGCAACAAGCTCAAGCTTTACCGGTCACCTCAAAGCGCAATAAAAGCGGCTTTTTATCTCGGCTCTATTGGCACAGTCATTTTGTGCAAAAACTTGAGTCGGAGCCTCGATACGCTGAGCAAGCGGTACATAATTCCTTAATTGATATGAGAGCAAATGAATTTAATGAATCATGCTATTTACGATGGTCATCAGGCGATACCGGGGTACCGTTTATAGATGCCTGTATGAGAATGCTTATTCAAACTGGCTGGATAAACTTTCGAATGCGAGCCATGTTGATGGCATATTCTAGTTATCATCTGTGGCTTGATTGGCAAAAGCCAGCAGCAAGGCTCGCCACGCTGTTCGTTGACTATGAACCTGGGATCCATTACCCCCAGGTACAAATGCAATCGGGTACAACAGGAATAAATCCATTTCGCATATACAATCCTGTAACTCAAGGGCTTAAATACGATCCTGACGGACATTTTATTCGTCGTTATATTCCCGAGCTTGACCATGTTCCAGACAACTATCTTCATACTCCTTGGCTTTATGCAGGCCTCAAAGACGACTTGTATGCTCCCCCTGAAAAGCATCCTGACGATGCTGCGAAAATAGCAAGAGAGAAGATCTCTAGTTTCTATAAACAACACCTAGATAAGGGAGAGACTGGACGCGTGATCAGCACGCACGCTTCTAGAAAACGCGCGACGAGAAGAAGAAACAAAAGCAATACAATGAGTAAAAATCAACTAAAGCTATTCTGATTGCTTTGTTTTTGCACAATCTATCTAATTTCACCCTGAAAACAGGACAAATAACCGCTTTCACATGATTTCAGTCCAAAGAGATGCTAAAGTTGCGGCATTTTTTGGAACTGAGAATTTAGCTATGTCAAAAGCTGTAGAGACGCAGGCTGATAGTCAGGCTCAAGCAGAGCACAAAGGTGGGTTATTTAACCGCTTCTTAGCAACTGTTGAGTTTCTGGGTAACATGCTTCCTCACCCTATTACATTGTTTGCCATGTTTTGTATCGCCATTGTGGTATTCAGTGGTATCGCTGATTGGATGGGCTTGTCGGCTATCGACCCCCGCCCTGAAGGCTCAGCAGGCAGAGACCCAGACGGCGTTATTGAGGTCGTAAGCCTAATGAGCGCAGAAGGTCTACAACGCATCGTGACAGGCCTTGTAACTAACTTTACGGGCTTTGCTCCTTTGGGTACTGTATTGGTTGCATTACTAGGTGTGAGTGTTGCTGAGCATTCTGGCATGCTATCAGCAGCTATGCGTGGCATGGTGATGGGCGCGTCAAAGCGCTTAGTTACTTTTATGGTAGTGTTTGCTGCAATTTTGTCTAATACTGCCTCAGAACTTGGATACGTTGTGCTGATCCCACTTGCAGCAATGATTTTCCATAGTTTAGGTCGCCATCCACTGGCTGGTTTAGCAGCTGCTTTTGCTGGTGTATCTGGTGGTTACAGTGCAAACCTACTGTTAGGTACAATCGATCCGCTGCTTGCAGGTATTACCACACCAGCTGCGCAAATGATTGACCCGACCTACCAAGTTGGCCCTGAAGCAAACTGGTACTTTATGATGATTTCTGTATTCCTTATTGCCATTGTTGGTACTTTGGTAACAGAAAAAATTGTTGAACCACGCTTAGGAAAATATGATGCAAGTGAAGCTAGTGTTGACTTAAGCGAAAACAACATTGAAAAGCTTACAGCAAAAGAAAAATCAGGACTAAAATGGGCTGGAGTTTCTCTTTTGGTGGTCAGCCTTTTACTCGCGATGACCATCGTGCCTGAAGACGGTATTCTGCGTCACCCAACCACAGGTGAAGTAGCAGGCTCGCCATTTTTAAAAGGTATAGTCGTCTTTATTTTCGTGACTTTCGCCATTCCGGGCTTTGTATACGGCCGGGTCGTAGGTACCATGAAAAATGACCGTGATATTATCGATGCCATGAGCAAAAGTATGAGCTCAATGGGGATGTATATTGTACTGGTATTCTTCGCTGCGCAGTTTGTCGCATTTTTCAAATGGACGAACTTAGGCACTATTTTAGCGATTAACGGTGCAGCATTACTACAGGCGCTTAACTTAACAGGCCCTGAGGTATTCGTACTGTTTATCTTAATGTGTGCCCTTGTTAACCTCAGTTTAGGCTCATCTTCTGCGCAGTGGGCAGTAACAGCCCCTATTTTTGTGCCTATGTTGATGCTAATTGGATACGCACCAGAAACTATCCAAGCTGCATATCGAATTGGTGACTCTGTCACAAACCTGATTACACCCATGATGAGTTACTTTGGGTTGATATTGGCAGTGGCCACCAAATACAAGAAAGATATGGGGATCGGTACGTTGGTAGCGACTATGTTGCCTTACAGCATGTTCTTCTTTATTGGTTGGGTCGCACTATTTTATATCTGGGTATTTGGCTTTGGTCTACCTGTCGGGCCAAACTCACCGATTTACTATACTCCGTAGCAATAACACTAAAAACTTTAAATGCCAGCAATATTTGCTGGCATTTTTATTTGAGAAAACTGCATCCGTCACCTAAGGTTGAATAGGAGAAAGCACAGAAGGAGCCGCTTAATATTTTAACTTCGCAACATCGAAAGCCTTATTGTCCAACCTAATATCGATGTTTGTGACTTACATTAGGTGAATTATGTATACACTCTTTTACTATCCACAGAGCGCAAGCCTTGCACCTCATATTTTATTGGAATTGATAGGCGAACCTTATCAGTTAGAATTAGTTGATGTGAAAAAAAACGCTAATCACAGCTCACATTACCTAAAGCTCAGCCCCGCAGGTCACATACCAGCGCTTGTCGATGATGATTTCACACTGTTTGAAAGTGCGGCTATTTCTCAATACCTTGCTCATAAACACAGCGACAAGCAGCTATTTCCAGCAGATCCAAAGCTTAAGTTTCAATCTATACAATGGCTCCATTTTATGAGCGCTTCGCTGCACAGCGATTTATTAATGTACACCTATCCCGAACGGCACACCCAAAGTGCCCTGATGTATGACGATCTGATCCGTACACAGCAAGCTCGGCTGGAAGCAGGATTTGCTGTGATAGATAATTTGCTAGCTGACAATCACTACGTAATAGCCAATCAATTTACTTTGTGTGATAGCTACTTATTTATGCTTTGTGAGCGAGCAAAAACACTGTTAGAAAAGACGCCTTCACTCAAGCAGCTAAGACGTTATTATCGGCAAATTGCAGCCACTCCCGCAGTCAGCAAAGCGCTGGAAATAGCCGAGTACTAAGCTTACGTCCGCTTGAGATAACATCACTTCAACGTAAGTTAGTTTTGCTGATTTACGTTAAGAAGCACGATACCGGTCAGTACGGCAACCAATCCTAGCAACTTTTGCAAGGTAACGGGAGTATGCGGTACGGCAAATAAACCCAACTGACCGATTATCATCGCGGCTACCATTTGGCCGCATAAATAATATGCCATTAAATTACCAATACCCATTTTGGGGATCAAAAAGTAGCTCAGCCCTACTCCGGTGGCACTTAATATTCCGCCAATACACCAAAGGTACCAAGGCACGGCTTTTATTTGTGTGATTGTCGGAAAAACGCTATCAGATAATCGAAAAGCCACGACCGTATAAAGGGCACTAGCAGTAAATGCAACCCCAGCAGCTAGTATCGGACTTTTTAGCAACGCGCCTAGTTGAGCGTTCATACTTGCCTGAACCGCAATGGCGCCACCGGCAAAAATAGCAAGTAAACCGAAAATCATAGTGTCATCTCTATACTTAACTTCGCTTGTGTTTTTCTTACTTTAGGCGCAGTAGCATTTTTATCGGAACTACAGCGGATACCAAGCGGTACAACCAAGACCGTACGGAGATGCATCGCTTCAAGACCAAGTATTTTATCTATCTCGCCTTTTTCAATACCTGTTATAGGACAAGCATCTATTTCGAGGCTCGCAGCGGCAACCAATAACGTTCCAACCGCCAGATGAATTTGTTCTGAACACCAGATGTACTGGGCATCTTTATTCATACCACTTAATGCCGACTTAATCCCAGTTTCCATTGTTAAATAGGTGTCCTCTGTTAAGTCACGCTGACGCCTAAAATTATCCATATAGTGTTCAACTTGTGAGTTTAATGGCGACATATCAGCTGCAAATAAAAGTAAATGGCTATTATCTACTACTTTTTGTTGTCCATACGAGTAAGGAAACATAGCTTGTTTGGTACGATGACAGGTTATCTGTAATATCTTATATGACTGCAGGCCATATGAAGAAGCGCTAAGTCCAGTGAGCTCAATTAGTTTATCAACTTTTGCTTGTTCAACTGGTTGATCTGAGAATTTGCGAACGGCATAACGCCAATTTAGTAATGACTCTAATTGTGTAATATTCATAAGTTGCTCTCCATATTCTGTTGAGGCAACTTTAACAAGGTAACGAACGTGGCTCATTTACCTATGTAAACGAACCCGAATTTTTTAAAGATTTTCTAATACGACTTAACTGCGTTGGCGTGATCCCAAGGTGCGAAGCCAAATGATACTGCGCAACTCGTTCAGCAAGCTCAGGCTGCTCCTTTAAAAAAGCAAGATAACGTTCAGTTGCATCCAACTGCACCATATAAAGCTCCCGCTTGTCTTTTTCTAGCAACCAATTCTTTTCAAGATAGTGGATCTGAAATCGCATTAACTCAGGGTTGTCCATTAGCAGTGCTCTAAATTGTTTAAAGTTTATTAGTACGACCTCTGTGGGTTCCAACGCTTGGATCCCCTGATTAGCTGGCTCAGCACGGTGTAGAGCATGCATTACGCCAGGAAACTCCCCCGCGACAAAGAAACGCTTGTTGTACTCTTGCCCTGCCGCATTGGTGTTTACTAACCGCACTAAGCCTTGATATAAAAATGCGAATGTTGTCGGATATTCACCCTCTTGGTATAACCAGTCGTCTTTAGCAAATGATTTTATTGTAGTGATCGCTTCAATAGCGGACCAAGTTTCTTGTGACAGAGCATAGTAGCTCGCTATTGCTTGCTTTAGCTTTAATAGTGCGTCCATGAATTCTAGCTTTATGATATTATTAGGATTAACTATTCCTATTTGCAGCGACTATGTCAATCTCTAGCCATTACGAAACACAAGTTGAACTTGGAAATCTTGCGCCTGACGCAGCGCAGCAAGTCGCAATTGACGCCTTAGATAAACTTTCTCGTTCAGTTGTAGAAGGTAGTGCAGCCAAAGGTATCTATTTTTATGGGCCTGTTGGTCGCGGCAAGACTATGCTAATGGATTGGTTTTATCAGTTTACCCAAATCGATAACAAAACTCGTCTGCATTTTCATCATTTTATGCAAAGAATCCACAGAGAGCTAAATCAAATCCAAGGGATTAAAGATCCACTACAACATATTGCGAAAAACTGGGCTAAGCAAACATCGTTATTGTGTTTTGATGAATTTTTTGTCACTGATATCGGCGATGCCATCATTATGGCAAGACTGTTTGAAGCACTATTTGAAGCTGGCGTAACTTTAGTTGCCACCTCAAACTGTCACCCAACGCAGTTATACAAAGACGGGTTACATAGAGACCGTTTTGAGCCAACCATCGACCTGCTTATGCGCAATTGCGAAATCATACCTATCTGTGGTGAGACGGATCATCGCTTTGCTAAAGGTACGCAAGCACATCACTACTTTGTCAAAGACAAGCACGCGTTTTGGCGGGCGTTTGCCAAAGCTGGGGGAGTATCAAAACCTGAAGTATTAACGCTTAATCATCGCACAGTGAATATACTTGGAGCGACTAAAAATATAGTCTGTTTTGATTTTATGTCGTTATGTTCAACTCCTCGTGCTATCGATGACTATATTAAACTTACACAGCAATATAAGTGTATTTTTATCTCAGACTTACCTTTACTTGGTGTTATGCCCGAGCAGAACCCAATAGCGCAAGGGACAGAGGAAGGCTACATCCGCCCACATGAGGCAGCACAAGTTAGAATAGGTGATGATGAGACAAGACGACTTATTGCGCTTATCGATGAATGTTACGAGGCCAAAGTACTAGTTGTATTTTTGGCCGCCGCGCCCATTGAGAAAATCTACCGAGGCGAGCAGCTTGCGTTTGCTTTCGCTCGCTGCATTAGTCGGATCACTGAGATGCAAAGTTGGCCACTTGAAATCTGATAACCTTACACAATACTTGTTCCTGTAAGTTAAGTAAGGCATTGTAATAAGAGATCCTCAATATATGTTTGCCGTAAACGATTTTTTCGGCCAACCAAACTAGCGAAATTAAATAGACCTAAGAATTGCCAATACCGATTAGACAAATTCGGCTAGCTATTTTTCGCCGACATAAACTGATATTGGATAAGAAAAATGAACTTCATCTCCACATTTATGAGATTCAACACCCAAACAATTAGCATCTATATCCTGTAGAAAGATCTCTCGTATCTTTTTATCGTCCCCTGGATTAGGAAAAGATGCGTTAAGTTGCGTTTCAAGTTCCATAGGAACTTTGTAACTACCTCGTCGGATTTTCTTCAACCCAGAGTTAAAGAGCAATTGCTTCCACTTATCATAGGATAATGCTTCTGTATGTGATGGGTCTCGGAGTCTTTCCATGCGATTGAATGCCTCAGATTTATCTGCGGGTAATGCGACATCTGCAATGACAATAACACCACCTGGCATGCACACCCTGAGCATTTCAGCTAGTGCCATATCGGGGTTTAGCAAATGATGAAAACTATACCTGCTCACTACAACGGAAAAGGTATCTGAATCATACGGCAATTGGTATACGGTACCGATATCCCAAGAAAGATTATTCAACCCTTTTTCTTTTTGATGGCAAAGCGCTTGCTCAATCATCTTCTCTGTTAAATCGATCCCAGTTACATGTCGTGCAACTTTTGCGAATTCACAAGCTACTAGACCAGGGCCACAAGCTATGTCCAATATATTATCGTCTGCTGTGGCTCCACTCATTTCAATAAGCAGTTCTATTGAATCCAAGTGTCCAGTTACTTTTGTAAAAGGAATAGCCTGCTTAGTAAATTGTTTGATAACTTCTTCGTCATGTTCATTATTTCGTACATACTTCATGTGTTGCTCCCAAGGTTAGTGATAATTAAGGAAGCAAGATATAAATATATATTAACGTCGTCTTGTACAAGATTGATGTGATTCTTTGATCCGCATTCGATATTCAGCCGGGCTAATTTGGAATATAGCTTTAAAAATACGGGAAAAGTGACTTTGATCGTAAAACCCGCTTAGAACCGCTATCTCTGAAATGGGGAGATCACCTGCTAATAAGCTCCTAGATAGATGAGCCTTCTTGTTAAGAAAATACCCTTGTATCGAAAGATTATAAGTGCGACGAAATATCCGGTTGCAGTGTTCTTTACTTAAATTTAAGGTCAATGATATCTCGTCAAACAGAGAAGTTTCTTGGTGGTGGCAATCTATCATCGCCTTAATTTTTTTTGCTAATTCATGATCAGTCGGGCAACTTTCAGCGTGTGGTATCTTTTGATGATCCAAAAAATTATTAATCCAATTTAAAATTAAGTTTTCTTTTTCTGAACTCTTAACTTCCGAAAGGAGCACTGTACATAAAGTGGTAAATCTGTCGTATAAATCCGGCGACTCTAACACCTGACTTTTAAAAGATTGACAATTTCTTGAGTTAATGTCACCCAATATACGTGAAGAGTCGAATACCTCCAAGGTAAAGACACCTTTGAAATCCGGAGAATAGCTTCTAACGCAATGTAACGTGTTTGGACTAACAGCGACTATGGACGGTGGTTGAAGAGTAAATTCGTTTTCATTCATTTGAAACAACATCTCCCCCCTCGAAATAGCAGAAAAAATAAGGGAAGAGTGAGTATGCGCTCTTTCGCACCCAGCAGCCCTGTCAATATACCTAACTTCAAACACAGAAGGTAATTTAAATATGGTTTCGGTCATAAAATAGCCGCCAACCCAAGCAGGGGCAACGTTAAAACTGGTTAAAATTAGGCATAATGTATCACTGATGTATCACTTGCATAATGATAATGTATCACTGACACCCACTATTGATAATGTATCACTGACACCCAC